>NZ_BAAKSZ010000013.1:0-107842 GCF_059698015.1 Oceanobacillus sp. NCCP-135
ACAATTCCCATTGTTTGAAAAGGAAATCCTTGAAATTTGCAAAGACGTAATTCACGCTGTAGTGTTATAATCCACAAAACTTGCACAAAGGTATTTGAAATAAAATTCATCTTTGAGTAAAGAACGTCCAACAGGTTTTTCCAGCCAGGTCCACAGCTCTTCTTTTCCTTGTTCGGTAATTGTGTACTGTTTTCGATCCTTCAGGTCATGGCCTGGTGATTCAACAAGGTTATCTCTTTCCAGTCTGTCGAGTGTTGTGTATACCTGGCCAGCATTAAGCGGCCACATGCTCTCAACGAGTTCATCGAAGCCTGTTTTCAATTCATAGCCATGTCTTGGTTTTTCATATAGCAATGCAAGTAGTGAGTGTTTTACAGACATAAAGATCCCCGCTTACTCATAAGATATCGCTTCCTTTACTGGTACGCTTGATGCTATGACGCTTGGTAGCCATGATGCAAAAAATGTGAATAGTAAGCCGCCTGAAACCGCTAAAAATAAGCTGCTCCATGGAACCGTAAAACTTAATAGTGCCTGTGCTTGGTCGGACTGTGAATTTAAATAGATAACCAGAATTCCGTAGCCAATCCCTACGATTACACCCACTACTCCAATAATTAAACCCTCTGCAATGATCATAAATCTGACCTGCCCTTTTGTAAAACCGATTGCTCGCATTGTACCAATTTCCTTGACCCGCTCGAGTGTATTCATAAATAAGGTATTGCTAATTCCTACTGCTGATAAAACAATAATGAGCAGAAGCAGTCCCTGCATGAGCTCATTCATACCGGTTAATGCATTCGTAGACTGTGCAACCGTCTGCGTGGCACTGTTCACATTGGATACCTCATCACCATAATTTTCCCAGACCTGATCATAAATAAAAGGAATGCTTGCTTCGTCACCCGCTGTAATCGCTAAATTATACTGTCCAGGCCAATTAAGAACTGTCTCCAGTGTCGACTCTTCGACAAACGCTACATAGTTCGTGTAATGAGATGTCTGCACACTTCCTTTCACAAAGAAATCAGTCTTGCCAGATGGGGTATTCATTGTAAAAACATCACCAACTTCTCCTCCCCACTCGGCTAATGCACGTTCCCCAAGATAGAGAGTCGCAAGCTCGGTGGCTTCGTTTGCTTCATCTGTAATATGGAAAATCTCTGCATTCTCAGCCTCTCCTGAAAAACTCATGATCGAAAATTCCCGTTCCTCTTCATTTTGGGTTTCCCAGGTCACATTCGGAATGTCAGCAAATCGATAGGCACTTGCAATACCTTCATCGCTTCAACGGTTTCTAGATCCCTGTCCTGCCATGGGCTTTCTTTAACCACATGAATATCCCCACCGTATGTTGAGCGAACTTCGGATTCCATTCCATCAGGTAGTGACTCAAGTGTTGCACTCATAAACAATGCTAAACTAACACCAATCGCCAGCATCGCGGATGTATTAACATTACGATTTTCAAATTGTTTAACAGATCTAATCGCTTGTTTTCCTGGATAATTAAAAATCAACTTAAACAACGGACTGATAATTGCTTGAATTCCCCGCATAAATAACGGGTACAAAAGCACAAGCCCAATAAATAGAAATAGAAAAGCAATATTGTTATCGATTAATCCAATTCCTGTACAAATAATCCCTGCTACTATTCGTATCGTATTTCCACCTTTACTACCTCTTTGTTGTGCTGCCTTATCAACCATTGCTTCCATAACTGATGTTTTGCCTGCTTGATATACAGGAAAGGCAGCAGCCAGAAAGGGAAACAGAATTCCAACGAATGCAGAAATAATAAGTGGAACAGTCAATTCCAAATCATATGTTATATTCTGCGAGGCAATAGCAGCCATTAGCATTTCCTGGAAAAACCCACCAAACAATATACCAATTGGCAGAGCAACCGCAGTTCCTATTAGTCGCATAAATCCATATTCCTGTTTGAACTACTACAAAAACAATCAGATGTGCCATTGCACTAAAGCGATACTTTCTTGCCACATATCGTGGGTCTTTCTGTTTATTCATGATTTGTTTGTCTTTTTCAAAAAGGAGCTCGACACCACGCCAGCCTCCTATCTTCCCACGCATCCAGCGATCCAGTTTCAAAAAGTCAAAAACTCCAAACGTACATGCATAGATCACAAAAATTGTTATGACGATCTGAAACGTAGATATTTCTCCGGTTTCCTGATAAATCAGTAAAGCCATTATCGCTTCGAGTACCAATAACAGGAGGAATAATAGTAAAAACAACAAACTGAATCTGCGCTTATCAAAGAAATAGCGCACCGCCCCAAATAGAAGTAGTGATATTACGGATAGCACTTCAGCTGTGATAAATATTTCCCATTGAAATTTTAGTATTAATTCCATCATTACATTATTTACCCCAATCTTTATATACTGAGTATCTAGTTACTGAGTATATATATATATATACCGAGTATCTATGTCAATGGTTTTTTATATAATTTTTTCATACTTATCTATAAAATTATTTTAGGAAAAAGCACGGGAAGGATCTGTTACTTACTGGGTCGTGTAAATAATATTAGCTTAAATGGTTAAACTACCTTGTAGAATTCTTAAGCGAGGAGGTTATATTGTGGACAACACGAATGATTTTGTGAAAAAATTCAATGATACAAAGAAAAAGGACAATAATAACAGGAAAAGACAGGGACATGATGATCCGGCAAAAAAACTGCCTAATAAACGGCATTAGGTATTGGTCTGGGAAAAATTACCGCTTAAAAAAACCAAATAAAAACTGCCGAGTGATCTGGTAAGACCTCCCGGCAGTTTCATCATTTATTTATGCAATTACAAGTTCAAGTTCTTTTCTTAAAGCTTTGAATCCTGTACTCCAAGCGATAACCTGGTTAAGCATGGTGTTAACATTTGCTTCGTGATAATCGGCAGGCTTGAATTCACTCATGTTTACAAAATCAGTCATTAATGAGAATGTAACAGCAGTTTGTACATCCGCAACCTGAAGTTCACCAAAGATGAGACGCAGGTTCTCATGTGCTCGTGCGCCACCCAGGCTGCCGTATCCTACAAGTCCAGCGGCTTTGTTAGCTACTTCCGGTTTCAAATAGTCAAGTGCGTTTTTAAGTGCTCCACCAACAGCATGGTTATATTCCGGAGCTATGAAGATATAGCCATCAAATGATGCCATTTTCTCTGACCATGCTTTCATTGTCGCTTCAGCATCAGCTTTCCCTGCTTCCGGTACAGCTGCACCAAGTAGTGGCAGGTTGTAATCAGCAAGATCCACCACTTCATAATTTGTATTATCATTGCGTTTTGTTGCAAAATCATATATCCAATTCGTAACAGCCTCTGCATTACGACCTTGACGTACACTTCCTAAAATAATACCTATTTTTAAGTCTGACACGGTTTCTTCCTCCTCCGTTGATCTACCAAATAATTTATCTAAAAATCCCATTTTGTTGCACCGCCCAATATATTATTTATGCATTAACCAGATTTTTTTCTCTTACTGTTTGTAAAACACCGCTCCAAGCGATAACCTGATCAAGCATTGTGTTAGCATTTGCCTCATGATAGTCTGCAGGCTTAAATTCACTCATGTTAACAAAATCAGTCATTAATGAGAATGTGATAGCAGTTTGTACGTCTGCAATCTGAAGCTCACCAAAGATGAGACGCAGATTCTCATGTGCACGCACTCCACCCAAGCTACCATAGCCTACAAGTCCGGCTGCTTTGTTAGCTACTTCCGCTTTCAAGTAATCAAGCGCATTTTTTAACGCCCCACCAACAGCATGGTTATATTCTGGAGTTATGAAAACATACCCGTCAAATGAAGCCATTTTCTCTGACCATCCTTTGATAGCCGCTTCCGCTTCAGCTTGACCTGCTTCCGGTACAGCTGCACCTAGCAATGGTAGATTGTAATCAGCAAGATCCACTAATTCATATGCCGCATCAGTATCATTCCGTTTATTTGCAAAATCTAATGTCCAATTTGCAACTGCTTCTCCATTACGACCTTGACGTACACTTCCTAAGATAATACCTATTTTTAACATATTAATTCCTCCCATGATGTATATAACTTGAATTAATTTATATTTAATTCATTATTTATGAACTCAATATAAAATATAATAGCATCTTTTTAAAGCAAATGCAATATATTTAATTCCTTTTTATTATAAAGTTACATTTAGTAAGTGTCAAGTCGGGATTCTTATAATGGGTAGGATCCTATAGTATAAGAAGAACCTAGTTTTGCTTCTTTTTTACAGATAACACAGGTTAGAGGTCGAATATGTAGAAATTGGCAAGTAGTCGCTTTTGTTAATGAAATCTATACTTTGCCATAAGAAACCGAAACCCGACTCTCTTCATGAAAATCGGGTTTCTTAAAATATAAAGTTTTAATCCATTACTTCCACTTGATATTCCTCGTGCTCATGTAATCCATCATCATTTTCTACATGGATTTGCAGTGTGTATATTCCGGCTTCTGGAAATTGATAGGAAGTTGTATATTCCCCTGGTACTGACTCTTCAGTATCTGCCCATTCATGCTTATCCGAGACTTCCTCATTCCAAATTTCATATCGTACCTGAGCCTTTTCGAGTGGACTTCCATCCATTTGTAAATGGACAGTCAATTCAGTATCTGTTTCTATTTTTACATCTTCCGGCTCCATGAAGTGCATCCCAAATCCTTCAGCGTTTTCAACCTGTTCATGTTCATGACTCTCCGCTTCATCAGAGCTGCTCGCTTCTTCACTTACTCCATCTCCAATCGTAATGGATTTTTTCGGCATTGTGTGCAATTCTCTTGCATTAGTATGTGCATACATTTCATACACGCCATCTTGTTCAAATGATGTTTCAGTTGTATATGTGCCATCCCCATTATTCGTTGCTTCAATCTTCGTACTATCCTCTTCATTTCCCTGTTCCCAAATTTCAAATGTCACTTCATCTGCATCCGTTACATCTTCCTCCCCATATGTAACGATTGCTTTCAATTCCACTGTCTCATTTACGTCAGCAGTTTCGGGAACCTCAAATTCCACTTCAAGTAATGCTAGTTCATCGTCTTCTTCAGCTTCCTCAGCGTTATCCTCTCCTCCACCACATGCAGTAAGTATAACAGCTAAAGCCACTATTAATAGAAACACCCACGTTTTCTTATACATTATTTTTACCTCCATTTTCAGGATAAATTATCGTATTTGTACGAACTATATTCAAATTAGAAGTTCATTATTATTTACTACACAAAGTATCAATAAACCTATTCATGTTTGCTGCAGTGTTGATTGGAGCCATTCATTTTTTGATAGAGGTATTCCATTGCTTCATCGAACGCATATACTTCTCCTCCAAATCCTTTGATGAATTTTTCCGCATGTTCTTTCCATTCAAATGTTAAAGCTTGTGGTTGACAGCAGCCCATATGTACAGAGGTATTCATGACATACCAGGCTATGGAAGCACTTATCGTTGTTTGCCTGAAAAAATCTTGGCAAATGGCTTGCATGACTTCAGCTCCAAGCTGTCGATGCCGGATAAGTCCACAATGTGCACAACATGCTAATTCAATTTTGTTATTAGGTAATATCAGCCGATAAGCTAATCTTTCATCTGATGTTTTCCTACAAATTACACATTTATTTAGCCCTGTCTCTTCGTATTCACGAGCAAGTGTTACACCACCAAAAGTTTTTACCACATATCCTTCATCGATCATCGGCTTAAGATCCCGGTGAATAGTCATTTCTGAAACACCAAGCTCCTGACTTAATTCAGCTATCTTCATATTACGTTTTTCTTGAATCTGGTCTTTTATTCGATTCTGTCGTTCAATTGGCAGCATATTTAAACCCCTTACTTAAAAAATCTTGTTTGTTTAATTCAAACAATCTCAAACATAGTATAACATGAAAATACTCTATAATTAACGAACGATCTATGAACTTCATGTGAATTATTTGTGACATAAGAAAAGGAATATAATAAACCTTTTGATAAAGTGAAACTTCATTCAATGGAGGTTTCCCTTCCTCCCCCACTGAATGTTAGTACCTCATGGTATGACCTAAAGACCCTTGAACAGAATCAGGAAATTTACGGGCTGTTTATACCCCACCTTCACATTTGGGATTTCTCACGCTTGGAGGTGGGGGTATTACAGCCCGTTAATGCGTGATAAAGGAGTGATTGTTTATATTTGCAAGACTATAGTCCATTTGTGAGACTAATGCGACTTTTTTTAGTTTGCTATTAGTGCGTGTTCAAAAAGGAGGCTAAGAAGGACCGAGATGTTATAGACGGCGTAGCTCTCCGTAGCGGAACGTATGCAGTTAATACACGAGCAAATATTCTTGCACGCAGGAAAAGTGTTCTTCTTTTCCAAGGAACAAAAAGCAAGCAACTAGTAACAACGATATGTCATTTTTACCGGACTTTTTGAACATCCTCTATTAGTAAGGTTTCAAATATTTTAATTCTATCTTTATAATGGTATTATGATATATAGCAATAAACATTACTTCAATTAGCTTATGGTCAAATAGGGGATTGGATATGAATTCATATACAGTAATAAAAGCACTAAATAACAATGTTCTAATTGCAAATGATCAGCATCAGCAAGAAGTTATTTTAATCGGTAAAGGAATTGGTTTTAATAAGAAGAAAAATGATCCAATTGATGACAACATAATTGAAAAAATGTTTGTATTGCGTAATGAGGCTGATCAGGAGTATTATAAAAACCTTCTACCGAATATCGATGAGAAAACATTAAATGCAATTATTGATTCTCTAAATATAATTGGCAACAAATCGAACGTGCTGATAACAGAACAGGTCCATGTCGCTTTAACCGATCACATTCTGTTTGCAATTAACCGTCTCATGAAGGGGATGGCAATCAGGAATCCCTTTTTAGCGGAGACCAAAGTACTTTATCCCTTTGAATATGAAGTAGCGGCAGAGGTAGTAGATTTCATTAACCAGTCGATTGGAATTAACCTTCCTGAAGGCGAAATAGGCTTTATCGCACTGCATGTGCATGGCGCGATTACCAATCAGGATGTTTCAGATATCAATAAATACTCACAATTGGTAACAAACCTAATCACGACGATTGAAGATCAGTTCAAGCTGACAATTGACCGAAGCAGCATCGACTATATCCGGCTTGTCCGTCATATCCGCTACACAATTGAAAGGGTTATTAACGAAGAAAAAATAGAAGAACCAAGTAAAATTGCTGCATTGTTGAAAAGTGAGTATCCCACATGCTATAATCTTTCATGGAAACTAATTAAAATAATGCAGCAAACCTTAAAAAAGCCGGTATATGATGCTGAAGCAGTGTATTTGACGATGCATCTCCAGCGCTTAACGGCAAAATACGAATAATCATGTTAATAACGTGTAACTGATTCGATCAGGCATGAGTAGAGAGTGATAATGAAAAAAGAAAGATAGGGAAAGATATCCCTGTCTCTTCATGGAATTCATTATTATTTTTGCTCATGCCTTTTTTGTTTGCATGAAAACGCTGCTTTTAGCTGCTTATATAGAAAGTTTCTTAGAAAAACTGGGCATTCGTTAAAGGGATTCTTGAAAGCACATTTTGCTTTCCTGGAAACCCTTATAATTTGGAGTGCACGCCTCCTAAGTAATGCCTAAGTAACATTTGTGCAGAAAGGAATATGGCTATACTTTCTGCAAATAAAATAATGGAGGTTTTAACATGTTTAAAAAAGCTTTTGGTACACTGCAAAAAATTGGTAAAGCATTAATGCTTCCAGTTGCACTACTACCAGCAGCAGGGCTTTTGCTCGGGCTCGGTAACGCTGCTCAACAGGCGACCATGCTTGAGTATCTTCCTTTCTTAAGTGCGGATTGGATCCAGCTGACTGCAACCGTTATGGAAGATGCGGGTGGCGTCATATTTGATAACCTTGCACTCCTGTTTGCGATAGGTGTTGCAATCGGGCTTGTTGGAGATGGGGCAGCAGGACTTGCTGCAATCGTAGGTTATTTGGTTTTAAATCAGGTGATGAGTTCATTTATTGGCGTTACACCCGAAACACTCGAGGGAGATCCTGGTTTTGCATCTGTGTTAGGAATTCCAACATTACAAACAGGGGTATTCGGTGGTCTTATCGTAGGTTTGATTGCAGCTTTCTGTTATCACCGGTACCATGATATCGAAATGCCTACCTTTCTTGGATTCTTTGCAGGAAAACGCTTTGTGCCAATTGTAACCGCAGTAGCCTCCTTTATAATGGGGTTAATTCTGATATTTATCTGGCCGCCAGTACAGGAAGCAATGAACAGTGCATCCTACTGGCTAATCGAAGAAGGCACCTATCTAGCTGTATTTTTCTTTGGTTTTATTAAACGATTACTCATTCCGTTTGGATTACATCATATTTTCCATGCACCATTCTGGTATGAATTCGGTACGTATACGTCAGTTGCTGGTGAACTTGTTCGCGGGGATATGACAATCTTCTTTGCACAATTAAAAGATGGTGTTGAAATCACTGCAGGTAACTTTATGGCTGGAGAATTCCCAATCATGATGTTTGGACTTCCGGCGGCAGCTCTGGCCATGTATCATGCAGCAAGACCGAAAAGGAAGAAGCTGGTTGCCGGTTTACTGGGGTCAGCCGCATTAACATCCTTCCTAACAGGGATTACTGAACCGCTTGAGTTTTCATTTATGTTTGTTTCACCGGTATTATTCTTTATCCATGCAGTTTTAGATGGACTATCATTTGTTTTAATGACCTTTTTAAGTGTAAATGTCGGTTATACATTTTCAGGTGGGGCCATTGACTTTCTCCTATTTGGAATTCTGCCAGGCAGAGAACCATGGTGGATTACCATTCCTTTAGGACTTGCATTCGCTGTAATTTACTATGTCATTTTTAGATTCTTTATTAAAAAATTCAATTTGATGACACCAGGCCGTGAAGAAACGGATGAGAATGAAGAAGGATCATCAAAGGCCGAAGCAGGAGAACTTGCCTATCATGTACTTGATGCAATGGGCGGACAGGAAAACATCGCCCATTTAGATGCTTGTATTACTCGTCTACGTGTTTCTGTCAACGATATTAAGAATGTAGACAAGGATGGACTGAAAAAAATAGGTGCTGCCGGAGTACTTGAAGTCGGTAATAATATCCAGGCAATCTTCGGACCACGTTCTGAAACAATCAAAGGACAAATGCAGGATATCATCTCAGGTAAAAAACCACGTATGGTTGAAACAGACCAGGAAGCGGAAATACAGCAGCAAATTGAAGAAGTAAATCCTGAAGCACTGCAAAATGAAATCATTGATGAAAAAATCTTCTCACCAATAAAAGGGAAACTCATACCCATTACAGAAGTCCCTGACCAGGTCTTTGCCGGTAAAATGATGGGCGATGGTTTTGCGATTATCCCTGAAGAAGGATTAATTACCTCACCTGTTAACGGGAAAATCATTAATGTATTTCCAACAAAACACGCACTCGGAATTCAATCTGAAGGTGGCAGGGAAATACTCATTCATGTTGGTATTGATACGGTTAATCTGAAGGGTGAAGGATTTGAAACACTCATTAATGAAGGGGACAATGTAGAAGTTGGACAGCCTTTACTAAAAGCAGACCTTGATTATATTGGCGAGCACGCTAAATCCACTATCACGCCAGTAGTCTTCACGAATTTGCGTGATGGTGAGAAAATTGTATTGCAAAAACAAGGTAATGTTAATGTGAAAGATGAAAGCATTATTACGATTGAATAGTAAGATCGATCCCCCGGTGGCTTTAGAGCTGTTGGGGGATTTGTTTCTTCTTTGGACTTATGTAGGTTAGTTTAGGCCAAGATAGTGACGTACTACTGATTTTTTCTCGCCTGCTGCACTTAAAAAATATATAGAAAATTTACTTACACATACCACTAACTTAATAAACATTTAGTAATCTGAAATTGAGAATATCTTTACAATCATGGAGGTGCATTATGCGATTACTTGCAAAAATTGGTGTCTGTCTCGTTGCAGTAATGCTTTATATTTTTTAATTTGTATTCTCTTCAATGATCTTCACAGGATATCCACTAATCTTCAAAATCAAATCAAACCTCCCAATACAAATAACACCATATTTATCTCTATGTATAGTTGCATTAAGGCTTTCTTACTTTTATATGTTTTTAGTTGAGAGATATTAAGAGGAAGTTGAGAGATATTAAGAGGAAGTTGAGACATATATGATTTTAGCTGGCTTATGTCTCAACTTTTAATGTTTTTCTCTCAACTTTGATGGTACCTCTCTCAACTTCCCTGCTTCATCTCTCAACTCTATCGGCCTGTCTCTCAACTTTGAGTGTCTCTATCTGAAAACTTCTCTCAAAACATGCTATCATTAATATAAGAGAACATAATTGACGAGGAGGAGCAGAAATGAAAGCCATTATTGTGAAACAGCCAGGCGGTGCAGAGCAATTAGAGGTGGCTGAGCAGCCGGTACCTGTACCAAACCCAGGCGAATTACTGATTAAAGTGAAAGCTGCTGCCATAAACAGAACAGACATTTTAAACCGTGAAGGAAGAGCCGGATATTTGGAGAATCCGATTCTAGGTGTTGAAGTATCAGGTATTGTGGAAACATCAACAGCCGGTATCGAAGTGGGAACCCGGGTGATGGGGCTTGTGAATGGTGGTGCTTATGCTGAATATGCCGTGATGCCTGCTGATCGCGCCATGATCATTCCTGATAATCTTACATTCGAGGAAGCCGCGGCTATTCCTGAAGTATTCTTGACTGCATATCAAACTTTATTTTGGCTCGGAAAATTGCAAGAAAACGAAACGGTGCTGATCCATGCGGGCGGAAGCGGCGTTGGAACCGCAGCTATACAGCTTGCGAAGCAGCTTAAAAATGCAAAAGTTATTATAACGGCTGGCTCAAAAGAGAAGCTTGATTTCGCCCGCTCGCTTGGTGCAGATGTATGTATTAATTATAAAGAGCAGAACTTTGACGAAGAAGTTAAAAAGGCAACAGAAGGTCAGGGTGTCGATTTAATTCTTGACTTTATTGGCGCATCTTATTGGGAGAAAAACCTAAACACCATTAAAGTGGATGGACGCTGGGTATTAATAGGTTTATTAGGTGGAGCGGAAATTGAAAAATTTAATTTAATGGATGTAATGAAAAAACGCATCCAGCTGACAGGAACATTGCTCACCCCTAGAAGTGATCAATACAAAGCTGAACTAAGTACTGATTTTGCTTCCAATGCTCTGGAACTTTTTAAAAATGATCAACTAAAGCCTATCATTGACACAGTATTTTCTTTTGATCAAGTCCAAAAAGCACATGAGCATATGGAAAATAACAGGAACATAGGAAAGATAATTTTAAAAACAGAGTAACCAGAAATGGCTTTGGCTTTAAAAAGAATACCTCAGCTCTGCATCAGCATTCCAAAAAAGATGAAAAGATAAATATAAAAATCAGAAGGGGTTTCCATATGGTTAAAAACAAGTGGAAAGAGGAAAACGATAGTATCATCATTGATGTTCCTGCTGAGTTCGATTTCAGACCCAATCTTGATTACCTGCTAAGAGATAAAAATGAAATCATGTATAAAATAGAAGACAAGGCAATTACACGTCTAATCTCGGCTAACGATAAACGCATGCTTGTACAGATCAGTGCCCCTGACAATCACAATAATCTGCACGTTCGATTTTTAGCAGGAACGTGGCCAAAATCTGTCAAAACAAGAGCCAATGTAGTTAATTATATCCGAGACTGGTTCGATCTTGACACTAATCTTGTTCCTTTTTATGAAATAGCCCAAACCGATCCACTTCTTAAACATCTTATTCAGGACTTTTTCGGTCTCAGGCTTGTTGGCCTGCCTGACTTATTTGAAGCTTTATGCTGGGGTGTGTTAGGTCAGCAAATTAATTTGGGGTTTGCCTATACATTGAAGCGTCAATTTGTTGAAAGATTTGGTGATGCAGTCGAATATAACGGGGAAAATTATTGGGTTTTCCCCTCATTTGAAAAAATAGCAAAACTCACCATTGAGGACATGTCAGAGATAAAAATGACAGTTAGAAAAAGCGAATATATTATTGGAATTGCACAATTAATGGCCAATGGAGAGCTTTCTAAAGAAAAATCACTGGAACTAGATGATTTTAAAAAGATCGAAAAGGAGCTTGTCAAAATTCGTGGTATTGGCCCTTGGACTGCCAATTATGTTTTAATGCGCTGTCTTCGATACCCAACAGCATTTCCAATTGCTGATGTTGGTCTCCACAATGCAATAAAATCACTGAAGAATATGGATCGGAAACCAACAAAAGAAGAGATTCTGGAAATAGCTTCAACATGGAAAGGTTGGGAGGCCTATGCTACGTTTTATTTATGGCGTGTGTCTTATAATTTATAAGAAAAATACTAACGCATCTTTCCAGAGGTCAGAAGTCAGATGTAGGATTAGTACAAGATAAAATGATTTGTAAATATCAATAAAAATAGCTTGATGGTATATCCAAGCTATTTTTATTCTAATAGTTATTCAAAGAAAAACTATTAGCAAAAATAAGGACTTTGCCTTCACGTAATCCTAAGTAAGGAATTTCTTCATCTTCCACGACCGCAATGTAGATATCTGCTGTAGTTTTTCCATTCACTTCTCATCACACTCACTCTATTCGTTGATCACAAATACTCAGCAATGGACATTCCACGCAGATTGGTTTTGCCCTGCAAAATTGCTTTGCATGCTTGACTAAAAGTGCATGGAATTCATTATAGATAACCAGATCGTTCGGCATCTGCTGTTCCACTAGCTTCCTAAAACCGTCATATGAGGCTGGCATATCGTACCCGATACGGTAAAAAATCCTTCTCGAATAGGCATCCACTATAAATACAGGCTTATCAAAATGCATAAATTAGCATAACGTCAGCGGCCTCCCTGCCAATGCCATTAATTCCCAGTAACTCATTACGCAATTCCTGCATATTTATCTTTTTAATGCTCTCAATATCAAAATTATATCTTTTAAACCATGCAACAAACGCTTTTATCTGCTTTGCCTTTATATTGAAAAAACCACTTGATCTAATCAATTGTGCTAGTTCCTCTATCGGTAAAAAGTCGATTGACTCAGGATCCAAATAAGGTCTTAGTTTCACCAATGCCTTCTCAGCATTACGCCAATTTGTATTCTGAACAAGTATTGACCCAATCATCATTTCAAAAGGAGTATCGGCAGGCCACCAGCTTTGCGGACCATAATGGTTAATCAATTTTTCATAGATTAATGGATAGTCCGGCTACATGTATTTTCCTCCACTAATTTCTTTTCCAGTTCAAGCAATCTTTCCTTCATCGGAATTCCGCCACGAAAACCTGCAAGTTTACCACTTTTCGCGATAACACGATGACATGGAACAACAATCATTACCGGATTAGCTCCAATCGCTGATCCTACAGCTCGTACTGATTTTGGTCTGCCAATATTCTCAGCTATATCAGTATATGTTTTTATTTTCCCAAAAGGAATATTTCCTAATTCTGCCCAGACTGCTTCTTGAAATTCAGTTCCCGCTAAGTCTGCCGGAAGATCAAAGTCTTTGCGCTCTCCATTCAGATATTCCACTAATTCATCTGCATAAGGAGCTACACTATCTGGAGCCTCCACAAGTACCGCTTTAGGCCGATTTTTTTTAAGCCATTTTTCCACTTCACCAATTGCACCATCCTGTGAACCAACAAAGCATAATCCCTTGTCTGTTACTGCAATATAAAAAGACCAATTACCTTCATTTATTTGTCCGTAATATGCTGTCTGCTTTTCGTTAAACTTCATTTCCGACACCTCATTTTTATCCATTCTTTCTTGTATTATATAATGAAAACCAAGTTGAATTAAAGTGCGTTATACAAATTTGCAGATTAAGTCAAAATCAATCTATACTGTTAATAAACAACTAGTTTTCGGTCGAACATTTAAAAGAATGGAGAGGTTATTATGTATGAACTCAAAACCAAAGAAAATGATAGCAATGTTATCGAATTTATTGAAAGTGTGGAAAGCCCAAAAAAGCGGGAAGATGCCTACAAACTGTTGGATATTTTTACTGAGACAACCGGATATCCTGCAAAGATGTGGGGACCAAGCATTATCGGATTCGGATCCTATCATTATAAATATGCGTCAGGTCATGAAGGCGATGCTGCACTTGTTGGTTTCTCACCCCGAAAAGCCAAAATTAGTTTGTATTTCGCTACCGGGGATGAACAGCGTGAGGAATTATTAAAGGATTTCGGAAAACACACGACTGGAAAAGCATGTGTTTATATTAATAAGATTGCAGATATTGATGTTGATATATTAAAAGCTATGATTAACCAGTCTGTTGCTTTTTTGAGGGAAACTTATCCGAAGGAATGAAAGGTACCTCTTTGAACCTTGCGTTGAAAAGATGTACATTACTGAGATACATCACGGATTCGAAGGGGATACATTTTTTCCGAAGTAAATTTTTATAAATGAAAGAAATCTCCGTTGAAAAGGGAGCTATGAATGACAAGGTTGTAAGGAACTTGGAAAACAAGGAACGTTACAACAAGGACTGTGAGGGTCTAGCTAGATACATGAATTCAAAAATTGCTAATAAAGGTGGTGAGTACCAGATGAATGAAATAATGCACATGGATATAAAAGGAATGCATTGCCCAGACTGTCCAGCGAAAATCGAAAAGGCTATTTTAAAACTCGGTGGAGTAACACAAATTGAAGTAAATTATGAAAAAGAATATGGATCTGTGAAGTTCAATAATCGTTTAACAAGCAACACTGATATCATTAATAGAATTAATAAAATGGGATTTGAGACAAAAAACCTACAAAGAAGCAGTTCTTAAATTTCATAAACTAAATAACTAAAACTAATACTTAGAAAACTTGGCTGTCACCAAGCCTTTAAGTGACAGCCTTAGTTGCACTTATGCAGTAAGAAAGTAGTTATACTTTCTTAACTGCCAAAAAAAGCCGATGCCCTGTCAATCCGGGATATCGGCTTTTTCTAAAACAATAACGGCTAATACTTTTCGCACTAGCCTATTGCTACTTCCTTCAGCATTTCTTCAATAGCAAAGGCCACACCATGCTCTTCATTTATTTTTGTAGTATGGGAGCATAATGCTTTTATTTCGTCTACTGCATTTCCCATTGAAACACTGCGTCCAGCCATTCTCAGCATACTTACATCATTAAAATTATCACCCAGGGTCATGACATCCTTCATTTCAATTCCCATGCTTTTAGCCAGCACTTCAAGTGCTATTCCCTTTTGAGCGTCTGGATGGTTAAATTCAAGATTAATGTCTCCTGAGGATGTTATCGTAATTCCTGAATTTTTCTCCAAATCTGCATACACCTTATTTAATTTTTCCTTTTCCAGGGAAAAAGCCAGTATTTTAAATATTTTAAGGCCATCTATATGGAATAGCTCTTCATAATTTTTAATGAACTGAACCTTTTCATGCTGGAACCTGAGCTCAGCATTCTCGCGTATTTCCTCTTCAGAAAGATTTGGGTTGGCAGATTTTAAAATATCCTCCATTACAGCAATAAAGTTTTCTCTGCTCGTGGAGTAGACGCCATCATTTGTAAATACTTCAAAATAGATATCCTCTTCCTGGCAAGCCAATTGTATTTTGCGGACAATTGATTGATCCAACGGTACATCTCTGAGCAGTTTGCCGTCTAATGAATAGGTCATTGCACCATTCAGCGAAATAACCGGTGCTGTTAATCCAACAGCTTGAAGGGGTTTATTTGCCGCGTCATAGGATCTGCCAGTCGCAACTACAAATTCGATTCCGTGCTCTATTGCCTTTTTAATTGCCTGTACATTTCGGGCACTAACTTCCCCGCTATTATTTAAAAGTGTTCCATCTAAGTCTGTTGCAATTAGTCTCATGTTTATCTCCTTACTGTTTATACTTATGAACATTATACATTCTTTTGTTGGACTTTTCCTTAGAATAGGCTCAAGTTAGCTAAAATTTCGGTTAGAAGAATCTGAAACTAAAAGAACCCTCAAAATGTGAGAGTTCTTTTTCACCCATAATTCTCTTTTTATGATTCATTCTTCTTAATTTGTAAGTTTATTTTTTCACTAAACTCTTGCTGTGTGAATTCACCTTTTAAGCCATCAATTTTTATTTTAAATTTCCCGTTCTTTTCTTTCACTTTTGAATGCCCATCAACCAAATAGTAATAATTGCCAACTTTTTTCAAAAAAAGTATATATTCTTCATTTAGTGATATTGGGTCTATGGCTTGGTCTAAAATTATTTCTTCTTGAGCATTGCCATAAAAAACTTCTTTTACACCCAATGTTGCAAGAGTTGCATCTGGCTCTCCCTCTTCAACATTTTTATCTTTAATATCCTTTGCTTCAACTAAAGCAACTAGATTCGCTTTATTTAATACTTTATTTATATTGTATGTCGGCCAATCAGCATGAGCTTCCGTTGATGGTGACTTTTGCACCATCCTATCTTTATCCTGATTTATAGAATTCGCAATAATAACACTACCACCAACTACAAATAATACAAGTAGTAACCCTATAACTTTTTTCAAAAGATCACCCCTCTCTTATCGATAAGATTTTATATCATTTATATCGTGCGATTGAGGACTTAAAATCGTTGTCCTACTCCTTTCATAACTCATAATCGAACGGTCCCCCCAACCATCTTCCAAATCATCTAGGAATTGAGCATGACCAAATTCATGAACAGCAGTACTGAGCATTGCGTTGATATAATCATTAGGATAATCATCTTTTAATGTTCTTGCGTTCACCCGTATAGAAAAATAATCTGTAGTTCCATCACTACCTACAGTAGGTGAATATAATCCATACCATGAATATGCTAATTCTGATAAATATACATTATTCGCTGAGTAGGAAGATTGATAAAAATTTGTGCCAACGGCCTCTTCCCATTTATTACTCGCCTGATTAAATGGATATGTTCCTGATGTTTCAATGTCATAGCTTACTGAATATAAGCTATATCCTGTACTAAGATAATGCCCAAAAACTGGTGTTGCAATAAATAAAAGTGAAACAACTGCAAAAATTAAACTAAATTTGATTTTCCTTTTCATATTTACCCTCATTGTTATTGAGGTCTTTGATATAACTATTTCAAAAGAAATACAAAAGACACCTTTAGCTTCCCATGCTCCTTTCCTTATGCAGGTTCACAGTTATCAATGGTGTCTTTGGTGACTTCATGTAGTTATTTGTTAACGTAACATATAGAAATTAAAAATTCCCTCATTTTTTGTCGAAATCGTTAAGTTTTTAAAAATGATACTTAAATACCATTGAGATTATTGATCTTTCTTTTTTTGTGGAAAAATCAAAAGTATTAACAAGACTATATCTAGGTTCTTACTATTTCTAAAAATCGTACTTTTACAAGTTTATTGACGTATATTTATGTCACAGAATACAAATTCCTTTCTAAAATGAAGATAACGAAGATAGATAATCAAGTCTTTTCCCGCCTGCTAATTCAATTACATGTATTGAATTAGCATGTAACCTGGATTCCCGAAAAAAACAATACGAAAGAAAACCTGTCCCATATGTTTAAAAAAATGTAGTGAGCCAAGATTCATTGTTCTATAGATTGGATTAATCAAAGAACCAACAACCAGTATGGACAGTTTAGTTTATTTTCATTTTCCGTGGTGTGACACTGGGTTTGGCACTGCATGGAAGACTATTCTTATTATTATATCAGAGAAATTAAAGTATGACAGATTGACTATAAAAGATCACCAGCAAAGTTGCTGACGAACAAAATTAATAATGCTTATATTTAAGCGACCAGAAATCATCCCATCAATGCAACCATCAAAGCCTTCTGTGCATGAAGTCTATTCTCTGCCTGCTGAAAAACAACGGATTGTTTGCCATCAATTACTTCAGCTGAAACCTCTTGCCCCCGATGTGCAGGGAGGCAATGCATGAAGATGGCATCTTTCGCAGCATGGGAGAGTAATATCTCATTTACCTGAAACTTGGCAAATTGCTGTTCACGTATCTTTTGCTCCTGCTCCTGCCCCATGCTTGCCCACACATCTGTATAAATAGCATCTGCATTTCGGACTGCACGGACTGGATCTTGGGTAATTTCCACTTTACTTTCTTTTTTAGCAGCGATTGTCTTTGCTTTTTGTATTACTTCATAATCAGGCTGATATGCAGCAGGGGTAGCAATACTGATATCCATCCCAACAATCGCTGCGCCCAGCATTAACGAATGTGCTACATTATTTCCGTCACCAATATAGGCTAGTTTCAGATTTTTAAGGTTGCCTTTTACCTCCTGAACGGTTTGAAAATCTGCCAGCACCTGACATGGATGGAACAGATCAGTTAACCCGTTAATTACCGGAATACTGGCATTTTCAGCAAGTTCTTCTACGGTGCCTTGAGAAAATGTCCGAATCATGATTCCGTCAAGGTAGCCTGATAATACTTTTGCTGTATCCGGAATCGGTTCGCCTCTTCCCATTTGAATATCGTCAGAGCTCAGAAATAATCCCATTCCACCAAGCTGGTAAATTCCAGTTTCAAAAGACACCCGTGTTCTGGTAGAAGCTTTTTCAAAAATCATCCCGAGCGTTTTGCCTTTTAACGGCTCATAAAGCACGCCTGATTTCTGTTTTTCTTTTAATTCATGGGCGGTTTCCAATATATAGAGCAACTCTTCTTCACTGTAGTCTGCAAGTGTTAGGAAGTCACGTCCTGAAAGATTGGGTTCGAGGTTAATTTCATCCGTTTTTAATACCATGTTAACCACTCTCCATTATTTATTGTTCTTTCCTGGAAGGTTACTGTTCTGCTGCTCGATCCAAGCCTTTGAATCGGCAAGATAATTTTGGGAGATTTCAAACTGCTCCTCTACCCGGTTTTTCGCTGTCCCGCCAGCTACATCACGTGCATTGACAACAGCTTCGGGGGTAAGTACATCTAAAATATCAACCTCAATCAACTTGGAAAACGACTGAAATTCCTCAAGGCCCAAATCCAGTAAGTATTTATTGTTTTGGATACAATGCAACACAACCTGGCCAACAACTGCATGGGATTCTCTAAATGGCATCCCTTTTCCAACAAGATAATCTGCCAAATCCGTTGCATTGGAAAAATCCTTGCTTACAGCTTCATACATGTTTTCTTTCTTCACAGTCATGGTTTCGATCATTGGAGCAAATAAAGCGAGTGCTCCCTTCAATGTATCTACCGTATCAAACATGCCTTCCTTATCTTCCTGCATATCTTTATTATAAGCTAATGGAAGTCCTTTTAATGTTGTCAGCATCCCGATTAAATGACCATACACCCGGCCGGTTTTTCCTCTTACAAGTTCCGCTACATCCGGATTTTTCTTCTGGGGCATCATACTGCTGCCTGTAGAAAATGCGTCATCCAGTTCGATAAAATTAAACTCTGCGCTCGACCACTGAACAAGCTCTTCACATAGTCGTGACAGATGCATGGAAATCATGGAAGCATTGGATAAAAATTCAACCACAAAGTCCCGATCACTGACTGCATCCAGACTGTTTTCTGAGATCCCGTCAAAGCCTAACTGGTCTGCAACAAATTGCCTATCAATCGGAAATGTTGTACCAGCTAACGCTCCTGCTCCAAGTGGTGATTTATTCACACGTTTTAAACTGTCCATCAATCTTTCCAGATCACGCTGAAACATGAAAACATATGCCATCATATGATGTGCGAATAGTACAGGCTGGGCTCTTTGCAAATGTGTATACCCAGGCAAAACGGTTTCCAAATTTTTCGTGGCCTGTTTATGCAGTGATTCCTGGACATTCACAAGCAGCTGGCTGATTTCAACCAAAGCATCTCTTAAATACAGGCGCATATCCAGTGCCACCTGATCATTTCGGCTCCTGCCAGTATGCAGCTTCCCGCCGACTGGTCCTATTTCTTCAATTAGTATTTTTTCCACATTCATATGAATATCTTCATGTTCTTCACTGAGTTCTGCTTCACCATTGGCAATTTTATCTGCAACCTTTTTCAAGCCTTCTGCAATCGTAGTTGCATCCTGCGCCGGAATGATTCTGCAAGCCTTCAGCATCTCTACATGGGCAAGGCTTCCCTGAATATCATAGTCTGCTAGTTTTTTATCAAAATAAATCGATGCTGTAAATTCATCCACTAGTTGATTAGTAGGTTTTGTAAAACGACCGCCCCATAGCTTCATTGTTTAACAGCTTCCTTTACATCAATTGTAGCCTTTTTCATTGAATCACTTTCTTCCTGATTCTTTTTATTTACAGATGCATGGACTTGTGTCGGTAGTCCCCAAAGCTTAATAAAGCCCAAAGCTGCCTCATGGTCAAATGCATCCGCTTTGTTATACGTGGCAAGGTCAAAATCATAAAGTGAGTTGGCTGATTCACGGCCAACGACTGTTGCTTGCCCTTTGTACAGCTTCACTTTTACTGTTCCTGAAACGTTTTCCTGTGTTTTTTCAATAAATGCTTTCAACGCATCTGTTAATGGAGAATACCAAAGACCGTAATAAACAGATTGGGCAAATTTTTGTTCGATTACTGGTTTAAACTCTGCAATCTCTCTAGGCAACGTCAATGCTTCCAGCTCCTGATGTGCAGCGATTAACGTTAAAGCTGCCGGTGCTTCATAAATTTCACGTGACTTAATCCCAACAAGACGGTTTTCCACATGGTCAATCCGTCCAACACCATGTTTTCCTGCAATTTCATTTAATTTTAAAATAAGTGCTTCTAAAGGTAGTGCTTCACCATCCAAGGAGACCGGCTTCCCTTTTTCAAACGTAATTTGAATTGTTTCCGGTTTATCCGGAGCGTCAACTGGATCTTGAGTTAATTCATATGCTTCCGGAGGCGCCTCAACCCACGGATCTTCCAGTACGCCACATTCATTACTTCTGCCCCATAAATTCTGATCAATGCTGAAAGGATTATCGAGATCAATTGGAATTGGAATGTTATGCTCTTTAGCATACTCAATTTCTTCCTCTCTCGACATTGCCCATTCACGAACAGGTGCAACTATTTTAAGCTCAGGATTTAGTGCAGTAAAGGCAACATCAAAGCGCACCTGGTCATTTCCTTTTCCCGTACAGCCATGTGCAACAGCAACTGCGCCTTCCTTCTGGGCAATATCAACGAGAATTTTGGCAATCAAAGGACGAGATAATGCGGAAATTAATGGGTATTTTCCTTCATATAATAGATTGGCTTGAAGTGCCGGCAGTACATATTCATCTGCATAAAGTCCCTTGGCATCAACCACGTAAGATTTTATCGCACCAACATCAATTGCTTTATTTTTAACAAATTCAAGATCCTTGCCTTCCCCGACATCAAGTGCCACTGCAATTACATCATAATTATATTTATCCTGCAGCCATTTCACCGCAACAGATGTATCAAGTCCTCCAGAGTATGCTAAAACAATCTTTTCCTTTGCCATATATATCGCTCTCCTTATATTTATTCCTATTAATGAATTATTATGCACTATGTTGTATATAAATGCAAGTGTTTTTTGAAAATATTCGTGAACTTTTTGCCTTTTCTTAGACGAATTCGAGGTAAATGCTGAAGTTCACAGGTGAAGGGAGGAAGTTCACAATGATTAGGTGAGAAGTTCACAGTGACATGGTCAGAAGTTCACACAAAATCGGCGGAAGTTCACAAAGTCACCCTCCACCCATAGGATACATGCTCGTTTACTATTTAAAATTCAACAAAACATGAAGAAATATACTTTACATACGAATAGCCTATGCATGAGAAGCATAGGCAAATTCATTCCATTATAAGACAAGGTTTTCCATCTGATTGGATCTATCTTTTATCCAAATCTACCTGAAATATAATCCTCTGTACGTTTATCTGCGGGATTGGTAAAAATAGTATCTGTATCATCAAATTCAACGACTTCTCCATCTAAGAAGAAAGCAGTTCTATCTGAAATACGAGCCGCTTGTTGCATATTGTGTGTCACGATAATAATCGAGTAATCCTTCTTCAGTTCTTGAACCAACTCCTCAATTTTAAGCGTTGATTTTGGATCAAGTGCTGATGTTGGTTCATCCATTAAAATAACATCTGGTTCAATTGCTAAACAACGAGCAATACAAAGACGTTGTTGTTGACCACCTGACAGTCCATAAGCATTCTCATTCAGCCGATCCTTCACTTCATCCCAAATGAAAGCACCACGGAGACTTTTTTCAACAATTTGATCTAACAACTTTCTGTTACGGATCCCATGAATTTTTGGACCGTATGCAATATTTTCATATATGGACTTTGGAAATGGATTAGGTTTCTGAAATACCATTCCAACATGCGTTCTTAAATCTTCTACTTTATATGTTTTATCGAATATGTTTTCCCCATCAAAAGTGACCGTTCCTGTGGTACGTACACCCGGAACGAGTTCAACCACACGATTTAAAGTCTTTATAAAGGTCGATTTGCCACAACCTGATGGGCCAATAATTGCTGTTACTTCTTTTTCCAAGAAGCTTAGGTTAATATCTTTCAAAGCATGTGTCTCTGAGTACCAAAGATTTAAATCTCTCGCATCATAAACAACCTTTTTATCACTATTATTATCTCCTGAAACCTTATTGTCTGAATTAAGTTGTACACTCATGTTCTGTTTATCTAACTCGTTACTCATCATTTTAACTCCTTAAAAAATTTGACATTATCTTTTACTATTCATTCCCGCATTTGTTGATTCATGTGCATAAATTAATATCTATTTGAGAATTTTTTTCGAATAAGGTATGCAGTGAAATTCATAACAACCAAAATGAGAAGTAAAACAATAATCCCTGCTGCTGCTACAAGTTGGAATTCTGCTTGCGGACGACTAGTCCAGTTGTAAATTTGAATTGGCAGAACCGTAAACCCCGAGAATACATTTTCTGGAAGGAAGGCTATAAAGGTAAAAGCTCCAATCATAATAAGTGGCGCTGTTTCCCCAATCGCTCTTGAAATAGCTAAAATACTTCCAGTAATAATTCCTGGTCCGGCAGCAGGTAAAATAATCCTTCTAACTGTCTGCCATTTGGTAGCACCTAAACCGTAGGATGCTTCTTGAACATCTTTAGGTACTGAACGAATTGCTTCTTGGGTAGCCACTACAATAATTGGTAATACAAGTAATGCCAAGGTAAGTGCCCCTGCCAAGACACTTCGCCCCATACCCATTAATCGAACAAAAACGGTTAAACCTAACAGACCAAATATAATAGACGGAACTCCTGCCAAGTTCGAGATATTTGTATTGATAAAAGATGTAAAAAGGTTTTTCTTTGCAAACAATTCTAAATAGGTCGCTGTTGCTACACCTAATATTATAGTAACTGGGGCCGCTATTCCCATCACCCATAAAGTGCCAATAATAGCTGCGTAAATTCCTGATTGCTCAGGATCTCTTGAAGCAAAATTTGTTAAGAAATCCATATCTAAATAACCAATTCCTTGAGTGAATACCCGATAAAAGAGGACAGCTAAAACGATCAATCCAATTGAAGTAGCAAATAGGAAAAGGTATTTTAATATATTATTCCTTAGGATTCTCCCACCCATTTTACTTCTTACTATTTGATGATTCATAAGCTTCATTAGTAATCCTCCCTGAAGTGTTTCCTAATATACCCTGCGATTAAGTTCATAATTAAAGTAAATACAAATAGTGTCATACCTACTGCATAGATACTATAATAAATGGGCGATCCAAATGTTGCATCACCTAAACTAGCTTGTACAATAAAAGCTGTCATCGTCTGTATCGATTCTGTTGGGTCAAATGAGAAATTAGGAGTTGCACCGCCTGCAATGGTAACGATCATTGTTTCACCAATGGCCCTTGATACAGCAAGGACAAGCGAAGCAATAATTCCGGATAAAGCTGCAGGTACTACTATTTTTAACGCCACTTCGAGCTTTGTCGCTCCTAAAGCAAAAGCGCCTTCCCGCATAGACTTTGGCACGGCACCCATAGCATCTTCCGAAAGAGAAGCAATGGACGGGATAATCATAATGCCCATAACAAACCCTGGACTAAGTGCATTAAAGAAACCTAACTCTGGTATAATTTTTTGCAGTATTGGCGTTACAAAAGTCAAAGCAAAAAAACCATAGACAATTGTAGGTATACCAGCAAGAATTTCTAATATCGGCTTGATGATACTTCGGGTTCTATCATTAGCATATTCACTCAAATAAATGGCTGTTGCTATTCCGATAGGCACTGCAACAATCATAGCAATAATTGCAACTAAAACAGTTCCAGAAAGTAAAGCCCAAATTCCATATTTAGGATCAGCTTCAAAAAACGGATACCATTCTATTCCAGTAATAAATTTTATAAAGGAAACCTCTTGAAAGAACTGAATGGTTTCTATAAGAAGTGTTAGTACAATACCAATGGTCGTTAACACAGATATAACAGCACAAACAAACAAGATTTTTGGAATGAGTCTTTCTATAAGATTATTCCATTTAACAGTCTTGTTTTTCGACTGTTCTATTAACCTTGATACTGAGACTTGTTCATCTTGTTTCATGTGAAAGCTCCTCAATATATAATACTATTAAAAAAGTTAAGGTGAGGTATGAACCTCACCTTTTTATATAATTATTTACCAGCTACTTCATCTAAAGTTGATAGTAATTCTTGATAATTTTCCTCAGGCATTGACACATATCCAACATCCTCTGCTAATGCCCCAGCATTCTCTAGGGTGAACTTCACATAGTCATATACTTGTGGCTTTTCTTGGATAGAATCATTTCGAACATAAATAAATAGTGGCCGTGATAGTGGCTCATATTCACCTGACATAATCGTTTCATGATTTGGTTCGATATTTTCACCAGCACCATTTGTAATAGGAACTATATTTAATTTGTTCTCATTCGCAATGTAGTATGCAAATCCAAAGTAGGAAATGGCATTCTTATCTCCCATAACACCTTGTACTAGTGTGTTATCATCTTCAGATAAAACTGTGTCTGCACGAATTTGCTCGTCCTCTAAGATTACTTCATTCCAATAGTCATAAGTACCTGAGTCAGTACCAGGGCTAAAGAAACTAATTGGTTCTTCAGGCCATCCTTCTCTTACATCAGCCCAAGTAGTAACATTTCCACTGTCTAACCACATTTTCTTTAACTCATCTACTGTTAAATAATCAACCCAATCATTTTCTGTATTAACAACTACAGATAAACCATCATATGCAATCTCAAATTCTGTATATTCTATTCCATTTTCTTCTAGCAATGCTATTTCATCTTCCGCAATTGGACGGGAGGAATTGGAAATATCCGTTTCACCAGCGATAAACTTTTCAAATCCACCACCACTACCAGATACACCTACTGGAGCTTGAACGTTCGGCTGTACAGATGCGTATTCTTCAGAAACAGCCTCTAATATTGGAAATACTGTTGAAGAACCATCAATTGCTACTTGACCTTCTAATTCACTTGATGCTTCTTCTCCTGATGTGTTATTTTCAGTTGCCTCGGTTGTTGAATCGCCTGTACCTTCTTCTTCGTCTTCTGTTCCACCGCAAGCCACTAGAACAATCGCTAGCACTGCTACAATAAAGAACATAAGATACTTTTTGATACTCATGATTAATTGTCCTCCCCAAATATAAACTTTTAAAATTATCGAACGAGCACTCTTGTCCGACAACACATAGTATAGCAGCGTAGTGTAAATACAATATGATCTGACTGTTAAGATTTTGTAAATTTGGGGACTTCGTTGTAATTCACACAAAAAACGCGGTAACCTCAAAAAGTATTGGTGCATTTTGTGATTTATCGCCGATTTCGTTTATACTTCTTACTTCTTTAAAAAACTTGGCGTTCAACAACCTTTGGGCGAATGCCTTAGTTGCACTTATGCAGGAGAAGAAAATTTTATCCTTTTTTCTCTACAAAATTAGCCAAACAGTTCCTTTGCTTCCCCCGCTTGCATCTGAAATAATGAAAGAGATAGAAAATTGTAGAGGAGAGATGTTTGATGAAGGTTTTACTAATAGGAGCCAATGGCCAAATTGGAAAACACGTCGTTGATCTACTGCAAAACAGCGCGGAACATACAGTTAGAGCAATGGTAAGGAAGGAGGATCAAGCCGAGGCGCTCAACAAGACAGGGGTTGAGGCTGTTGTCGCTAACCTGGAAGGAACGGTTGATGAGATTGCCGAAGCTGCCGAGGGTTGTGATGCAGTTATTTTCACAGCTGGTTCGGGTGGCAGCACTGGTCCTGATAAAACGTTATTAGTCGATTTAGACGGAGCAATTAAATCAATGGAAGCTGCTGAAAAGACAGGAGCAAACCGTTATATCATCGTTAGTGCTTTTCAGGCGCATAACAGAGAAAGCTGGGCTGATAGTCCAATAAAACCATACATGGTTGCGAAGCATTATGCAGACAAGGCACTTGAAGCAAGCAATCTAACCTATACAATTATTCGCCCTGGTGGCCTTTTAAATGAAGCTGGTACTGGGAAAGTAGCTGCAGCTGAGAATATAGAAAGAGGATCTATTCCACGTGAAGATGTTGCCAAAGTGATTGTAGAATCTTTAAATGAGACAAAAACTTATCATCGCTCATTTGATCTTATATCTGGTGAAACCTCAATTACGGATGCATTAAAAAATATATAATATACGTAACCTCTCAAAGCGAACAGTGATGCTGTTCGCTTTATATTTCTTCGTCTACATTCAGATTAAGGTGAAATTGATACATCTCTAAATTTACCTTGCCCGATTCACTAACTTCTATCCCTTCATCTTCAAGCATCATCTTCTGATTCCATGCACCCTCCTCATCTTTTATAGCAATTTCACCCTTTACATTAATCACACGATGCCAGGGAAGATCATATTTTCTACTCATAGTGTGAAGGGTTCGCACAACCTGCCTCGCTCCACGTGGACTTCCTGCAGTCTTCGCTATTTGCCCATAAGTCATAACCTTGCCCTCAGGTATTTGCTTTATAATTTTGATGACATTTTCAGTAAATGGTTGCATGATACACCCTTCCTCTAATTATACTCTGATTTTTACTGCTTCCCGGATCCTGTTCTTCTCATCTAATATTACAGAAAAAAATGGATTCGTCCCTCTTGAATATCCTTTGTATCATCAGCAAAAAATACAAATAAGCCATTATAAAGGAGAACATCATGCATGGATAGACAACGCGCAGAGGAAATTATGGTATCAATACAAATGATAAATGTAAATTACCATGGCATACCTGTATATATTCAGGAAATACATGGTAATGATCAATCAGCAACCGTTTTTCCACTTGATGAAATGGAGAATGAACAGATGGTGGACTTAAATGGTTTACATGAAATACCACTTGTCAATTATAACAAAAATAAATAAGCTATATGAACCTCCTTTTTTTCAGGAGGTTTGTTTTGGTGAAAAGACAGTTTTCTAAAAATTAAGACCTCACACTACTCTCCGGAATGATTGGAGACTGCACCATGGATTCGTCCCATTAAAGAGACTTGGGACTTGCAACATGGGTTCGCTATTTTGTACTCTTCTGTTCCTCTTTTTGTTTTTGATTCCATCTATAATTAGTCAACGGCTGATCTGCTCCAGTCATCAATTGAGTAACATAGGAAGAAGTAAGGTGGTAGCCGTTTTCAATTTTTTCCGCCAGAAAGCTAGTTCTCTCGAAAAGCATAGAACGAAAATGCTCCATTTGTCTAATCACTTTCTCTGTCAATGCTTCCTGGTTATCAAGCCGATCCAAAACATCCTCTTGATTATCCTCTTGCTTGGCTATTTGCTCTGCCAACTGCTGCTGCATATCATTATGTTTTTCCACCTTTAAGGATAGCTCATTATTGGCTAATCCATATGCATGTAATTGATCAGCAATTTCCTGATTTGATTGGCTAATACCGCTAATTTACTCACTAAATCTTTCTTCTGTCAAACGACCATCCTCCATTATCACTTGCAGCTTCCGATTTTCACTTTCTAATTTCCTTAGTTGATCAATAACATGGCCTTCCAATTTTTCATGCTGATGATTCATTATTTTGAGCTCATTCAACCGAGTACTAATGTCATTCCATCGACCTGATTGTTTATTCTCCTGCTGTGAATAAAGCTCGGTCAGTCCATGGAACGAACGATGTAATAATTCATTCACTTTTTTCTGTTCCTTAATCATTTCTTCCACATGATTTCTAATAAAAAAACCTTGGTTAGGCTCATTTATTTCACCATCGTTTTTAAAAATGTTCTCATGCATTTCATGATTAATATATAATCCCATCTAATACACCCCTTTAAAAGCATTCGTTAATTATCTTATGCTTTTTAAAAGGAATAGGGACATTTACACAAATCATTTTATTTTATAATTTGAATCTGCTTTAACATTCTCCCTTCCGTCTCCAATATTTTAAAGGTCAAATTATTTCTTTCAATAATATCACCCACTTCAGGGAAATGAGTAAATTCCTTTAATATGTAACCAGCAAGTACGTCTTCCTCTTCAGGTATATCCGTATTAAAAAGAGAGTTCAACCGATACAAGGGGATTTTACCATCACAAATAACCTCTGTTTCGGTCAGCTTTTCTATCAGCATTTCACTTTCAGGATCCAATTCATCTTCAATTTCCAGACCAATCATCGCCTCAATAACATCCTCATGTGTTAATATTCCTTCCGTTCCTCCATATTCGTCCAGGACAATCGCCATATGCTTTTTTTCTTGGGTCATTTTTCGGAAAATCAACTCAATCGAATGAAATTCATAAACAATCATTGGATCCATATCACTATAGGATTCAAGTGATCTCTCCGGTTCAATCGACCATGACAGCAAGTATTTTGAATGGAAAACACCGATAATTTGATCAATATCTTCTTTATAAATTGGATACCTCGTATATGGATTTTGAATTGCTACATCTCTTACCTCTTCAAAGCTTGCTGTATGTGGAAGGGCGACCATGTCTACCCTCGGTGTTTTTAGTACATCCTTTACATTTAGATTATAAAAATCAAGAACTCCTTTAATTCGATGCGATTCTTCTGCCTGAAATGTCCCCTCTGATCCCGCAATATCTACCATTGCCCTTAATTCCGCTTTTGATATGGAAGCCTCCTCTTTCTGGCCTTTGGATAGAAACCTGATGATAAATCCAGTTAAACCATTCAGTAAAAGCGTCAATGGTTTAAAGATAAACATGACTACCCTAATGATCGGATAGACAAGATAGGCAATTCGATCGGGAAATGTGGCTGCCACTGATTTGGGAATGACTTCAGAAAAAACGATAATCACCATTGTCAGAACAGCTGAAGCGATTGCGGCGTTTAATCCATAGTCAATCGCCAGCATCGTGACAAGTGTTGGCAGTGCTATATTTGCAATATTATTTCCAATCAAAATAGCTGTTATAAATTCACCGGGCTTTGAAACCAACTCTAGTAATTTTGCTGATTTTTTTTCGTTATTCTTAGCTTTTGTTTGAAGCTTCATTTTATTAGCGGCAGTTAAAGCTGTTTCACTGCCTGAAAAGAAAAGCGAAACAAATAATAAAACGATGATCGCTATGATCACGAACGTGTTCCTCCTTGTATACGGATGCATTGTTTAGTATTTACCAAAATCTCATATTAAATGATGATAACCAGTGATAAAAGAAAAAAGCCGTCACGAATGGATCACAGGCATGAAAACAATAGTTTAACAAACCTGATTTTTGTGCACTGCTTTTCATTATAGTGCTTGTTCAAAAAGGAGGATAAAAAGAACCGAGAAGTTCGAGGCGGCGTAGCTTTGAGTACCGGAACGTATGCAATTAATACGTGAGGAACGGAAAAGGAAGCCAACGAAGAAATTCGATGTGTTATTTTTACCGGACTTTTTGAACGTCCTCTTATAATGAATACTCTCCATATTCTTTTATAGAATTGGGTGTAAACCCATTATCCCTTTAAGGTCGTTTGCTGTTGTCATTTTCTTTGATCAACCCTTCTTTCTTAACCATCACTCCATCCTTTACATATACCCTCGGAACTCTTTTGCCTACTAAACATGCGGTTTCATAGTGTATTGTATTCATTTGTGATGCTACCTCACCCATTGAAATATATCCTTCATCCGGATCCCCAAAGATAGTAAACACATCAGCTTCATTGGCCGCTTCAATCTCTGTCACATCAATCATCGACTGATCCATGCAAATTCTACCGACAATCGGAGCCCTCTTTGCTTTAACTGTTACATTTCCCTGATTGGATAAAAGCCTGGAAAAACCATCCGCATACCCCACAGGAATTGTAGCAATAATCGATTCCTTCTCTGGTGTATAGCTACAGCCATAGCTGATAGGCTGATCTAGCGCAACTGTCTTGATCATCACCGCTTTTGTCTTAAAGCTCATCGCCTGCTTCAAATGAATTTTATCCCTTAAACGTTCATCTGGATATAGACCATACAGACTTACACCAACTCGAACCATATCTAAATGCATCTTAGGATGTGCAATTGTCCCAGCACTATTACAGCAATGCTTTAGCGAAAAGGAAATATGATGCTCCTCTAAATAATCAATCACTTTGTTAAAATACGCAAACTGTTTAACAGTATACGTGGGATCGACATTATCTGCATCCGCAAAATGCGTGAATATCCCTTCTATTAAAACGTAGTGGGACTGAATAGACTGAATCAGCCTTAATGCTTCTGCTTGATTATTTATTCCAATCCTGTTCATTCCACTATCGATCTTCACATGAATTCGGACGGTCTTTTTCTTTTTTTCTGCATGTTTTATAATCGACTCCATGACGTCTTGTGTAAATACAGTTAATGTAATATCACTTTCGATTGCAGCTTCTACCGCATCCGCTGTTGTATACCCAAGAACTAAAATCGGAAAGTCAATCCCTGCTTTACGAAGTTGAATAGCTTCATCAAGAAAAGCAACTCCTAAATAGTCAGCACCTGCATCTATTGCCGTTTTAGCTACATCTACTGCTCCATGACCATATGCATCTGCTTTTACTACCGCCATCAGCTTGCTATCTTGTTTTATATATTCTTTAAAAGACTTCACATTATGTTGGATAGCGTCGAGAGAGACCTCTACCCATGTATCCCGGTAGCTTCCATAATTCATGACATGATTCCCCCTGGTTATTAAAAATATTACCATACACTTAGCTGATCCAATTCTTAAAAATACCCTTCAAAGCTAAGCTAAGCTAGAAGGGTAAATTTATACGAATACTATCCTTGGGAAAAACACTAAAGCGTCTTTCCAGAGGTCAGAGACCAGAAGTCAGATGTGAAGAAATCGACGAACAAGCCAAATTCGTTTATATCTTCTTCCTTCTTTAAAAAATGTTATTCAGAAATTGCCTCGTCAACAGTAGTATAATCATAGCCTAGATCTTTTGCTACCGCTTCTAATGTAACCTTGCCATTTATTACGTTTACACCTGTTTTAATTGCTGCATTATCTTTCATTGCATTTTCTGCACCTTTTGATGCAATTTGAGTTGCATATGGGATGGTTACATTAGTTAAAGCAATCGTAGCTGTACGTGGTACTGCACCAGGGATATTAGCAACGGCATAATGAAGGACACCATGTTTTTCATAGATGGGATCATCATGGGTTGTCACATGATCAACTGTTTCAAAGTTACCACCTTGGTCAATAGCAACGTCAACAATAACTGAACCTGGCTGCATGGATTTAACCATTTCTTCTGATACAAGCTTAGGAGCCTTTGCACCTGGAATTAGAACAGCACCAATTACTAAGTCGGAATCCTTAACAGATTCTGCGATATTGAATGCGTTTGACATTAATGTTTGCACACTTGAACCGAAGATATCTTCTAATTGACGCAATCGTGCTGGATTTAGATCAAGGATTGATACGTCCGCACCAAGTCCTAAAGCGATTTTCGCTGCATTCATACCAACAACACCACCGCCAATAATAGTCACTTTTCCACGTTTAACTCCTGGCACACCACTCAACAGAATACCTTTTCCACCTTTTGACTTTTCAAGGAATTGTGCTCCAAGTTGAGAGGCCATACGACCAGCTACCTCACTCATTGGGGTAAGCAACGGCAATGTGTTATTTACTGTAATTGTTTCATAAGCAATTGCTGTAACTTCATTTTCAACTAAAGCTCTAGCTAATTCAGGCTCATTTGCAAGATGAAGATATGTGAATAAAATCAGCCCTTTGCGGAAATTACCATACTCGGATGAAAGTGGCTCTTTCACCTTCATAATCATCTCTGCTTTTTGCCAAACGTCTGAGGCGCTTTCAAGGATTTCAGCACCAGCTTCTATATATTCCTCGTTCGTAAAGCTACTTCCAAGTCCAGCATCTGACTCAATAATAACTGTATGTCCAGCTTTCACCAAATTCACAGCACCAGCAGGAGTCATGGCTACACGATTTTCATTATTTTTAATCTCTTTTGGTATACCTATAATCATTATCAACATCTCCTCAATATACATTAATTACAACGTAAAGTCTTACAACTTATATACAACCTTTTCTTAGTAACTCCAATACCTTAGGGCTCTATTTTTAGACGTATTGTGAAAATGCAGGTGAGTTATAGAGGAAATTATAGGATCCTTTTACCACCCATTTTAAGCCGTAAATTGAGCTTATCCATAAAGTGAAACTTCATGAAATGATAGATATTAGCTATGTTGTCTGTTTTATTGCTTAGTCGAATGAGCAAGATCCGCTGATTTTCATCAAATTTACGACAGACAACAATTACCTGGTGTAATAATTCTGTTAAATAATGTACCTGCTTTTCAATTTTCCCCAAAACCCCTCCTTCAAATTCAAGTACAGCAATCAGCTGATCTAATTATTTTATTTCTTCCTATGCAGACACAATAACTCGATTTTCCAGATCAGCATGTTCAATAGCTGGTACAACTACTGCTTGATCACTTGCAATCAAATTGGCTATAATACCGTTATTTATTTCTTCTACTTGTACTTTTCTTTGGAAAATCATAGCCATTCTTGCCTTGTCAACATTATTCATGCTTGGAGTAGGAAATAATCTGACGGTTAGAATTTTCTATTGTGACAGGGCAATCCAAAACTTTCGCAATCCGGTTGGCTCGCCCCCTGGAGAATAGAATCCAAAGTAGGCTTAAAAAAATTTAGATTCATCATAAGGGCATCCTCTGTTCTTATCATAACACTATTTTATCATAAAATTTGTATTTTTTAACAAATGAAATGACTGATTTTATGTGTTTTCTACAAAGTAATCCTTTGTTCGATATGTTATACTTTTTTTATTGTATTATTTAATGGAAGTTAATATAAATCTGAAAGCGTTTACTAAAGTTAAACTTGCATGACACTTGCAAATAACCTGCAACTATTTATTCATCAGCTATCAACGAGCGTTTTCAGAACATCCACTAGAGGAAATTCTACTAGAAGATAACTAGCAAAATGGAGGTCACCATGAAAAAAATCTTAAAAATCGGCAGCGCATTTATCGGAATTATCGTAGGTGCAGGCTTTGCTTCCGGACAGGAAATTCTACAGTATTTTACAAGTTTCGGCTATATTGGGACAATCGGGGCAATCGTGTCTGCAGCATTATTTGCCTATCTTGGTATGATGTTAACAAAGCTTGGTAGCCGTATGCGGGCAACCTCACATAAAGAAGCAATTTATAAAGTAAGTGGGAAATACCTTGGAGTTATTGTTGATGCTATCATCGTCTTCACTCTGTTTGGCGTAGGTGTTGTTATGATAGCGGGAGCAGGTTCTATTTTTAGTCAGCAATTTGGACTATCTGCATTTGTAGGAATTATTTTCATGAGTATTCTCGTCATCCTTACAATGATGCTAAATGTGGATCGGGTAATTGCCGTCATTGGAAGTATTACACCATTCCTAATACTTGCAGTTATCTTGGTATCCATATACAGTCTCTTGGTTATGGATAACTCTTTCTCAGCATTAAATGCGGTTGCTCAGGAATCACCTTCAGCACTTTCACACTGGCTGCTTTCCGCAGTTAACTATGTTTCATTTAATATAGCTGTTGGGGCATCGATGGCACTTCTAATGGGCGGCGCTGAAGAAAATGAAAGCGTTGCTTCTATTGGAGGACTCATCGGTGGACTGGGAATTGGGGTGATGATTGTTATCAGTCATCTGGCAATATTTGCTAATGTCGATATCGTTGCAAGCTTTGACATGCCGATGCTGAAAATCGTGGATGATATTTCACCAATACTGGGAATCATCTATTCCGTTGTATTATTTGGTATGATTTTCAATACGGCTGTAAGCATGTTCTATTCATTCGGTGCACGTTTTACAGAAGTTGGCACAACGAAACAAAGACTATTTACAACCGTTACCATCGCAATTGCATTTGGATTAAGCTTTGTTGGATTTACAGATCTTGTTGCATGGTTTTATCCAACGATTGGCTGGCTTGGAACATTTCTGATCGTTGCACTTGTCATTGCACCATTTAGAATGTCGTCAGCTAAAAAAAAAGAAGAGCAGCAGGAACGAATTAGGAAAGCGAATTAAATCCCGTTAAAAGGTTATTCCATTTAAGAATAACCTTTTTTTATTGCTTAGCGTACTATCAAAGGTGAATTGAACGACCACCACCAGTAGCTGCACATCACTAAGAAGTTAGCTGAAAAAGAAAAAACCCCATTAAATGAGGTTTCACTTCATATAATCTCTATATGCTTTTACAAATTGCTCCGGAGAGGTTTTCACGGTATAAGAGAAAACTCCTTTACTTGTATGCAGGTAAAGCAGCCCCCCTGCACCCCCGATCAATCGATAGGACATGTCGAGCATATCCTTTATTGGAAACTCTCGGTGCTCTGTTACAACTTTTTCATCATAAAGGTAAATCACCCGCTGGTGCTCAATATCCTTTTGTTCGATACTGCTCACTTCACGCTTTATTTTAACATATGGCTGTTCAGCTATCAGACGCATGCAAAACCCCCAAGCTTCTATTTCGAATTTATCCTTCAGCCAGACGGAGATAATTCAATCGCCATTCTAGCCATTGATGTTCTCGCGTTTTTCTCGGAAGAAATTGACGAATATCATCTTCATGATAACCTACTTGGATTCTCTTTTCATCGATAATTATTGGACTTCGTAATAATCCTGGATGCTTATGAAATAACTCGAGCAGCTCCTGCAATGGAAGTGAATCGATATCCAAATCGAGCTCTTTATAAATTTTGGATCTTGTTGACATAATTTCATCGGTTCCTTCCAATGTCATTTTAAGAATTCCCCGAAGCTCATTTACTGTTAACGGTTCTCTTAATATATTCCTTTCCACATAGGATATCCCATGATTGGATAACCATTCTTTGGCCTTTCTAGTCGATGAACATGGTGCCCCATAAACCTTCACTGTCATTTATCATACCCCATTTTCATTACGTAATTTTGCTTACTAAATTCCTCATCTGCAAAGCCCGTTTTTTAAGAGAGTCATTTCCGTAATATAATTGTTCATTGCTTCTTCATAGGTCAATTCTTTAGCGAACTTCTCCACCAGATTATGAAAGGTTACAGATGTAATGATCTGAAAAACATGGAATAAATCTTCATCATTCGAAATATTCAACTTCTGTTTATTGATAATTGTACTTATTTCTTTCAATTTATCCTTGCTTTCGTTCACACTAAAAATTCGTGTGAATATGTTTTCTATTTTATGCGTCATATTTAAGAAAGCATTTTTTAAGAAGTTTAGGTTTTCCTGTGCTGGTAATTCCAGTAATATCAAGCGATACATTTCAGTGATTGCATCAAATATATCGCCATCGTATTTTTTTAAAAGTAAAACAAAATTTTCCTGTCTCGCTTTGGCCTGTTGATTTAATAGATATAAATAGGCATCTTCCTTATCTTCAAAGTATTGATAGAAGCTTCCGCGTGGTATGCCAGCTGACTTTACAATATTTGAAATAGAAGCTTCAAATAAAGGAACTCTGGAAAACTCCTTCTCAGCCGCATTTATCAATGTCTGTCTTTTGTCATCAGGTAAATTATAAAAAGTTTGTTTCGGCAATTTGTTTCCCCCATACTTCTTTGAAGTGACACGTTGTCATTCCCCTATACCAATAGTAAATGACAGTATGTCATCTTGTCAACAAAAAAGGATGACAAAGTGGCGATATTTTTGACAGGAAAGAAAATACATCCATAATTCTTTGTACATTATGCGGCTCTAGCTATTAATGTACAGGAGATTGGAGGATTATTAGAAGAACTAAATTGAAGCTACAACAAAAAGTACCAGCTCTGATTATTCAGGGAAGCTGGCACTTTTTTCTATTTTTCAAGCCATCCATTTCGGTGGCATATTTTTATCCCAGTAGATCTCACCAAGTTTATGATGTTCTTCAAACCCATCATTGCTCAAATGATAATGAAAATTAAACCAATATCCTTCTAACGGACGGTTATCCCGTCGAACATGAAATCTGGCAACATCCTTCTGTGTCCGGTAATCGTAAATATTAAATATCTTTTCTCCTAACCCTTTTGATGGATGCTCTGTAATGCCGAAAGATTCGCTTTTTGCTTCATCAGCTTTCGTTAAAATTGAGTGGAGAACTTCTTCCATATTAAGTAAAATATCATTAAGAAACTCGTCTTCTATTTGGTTAGTGATTTTAGGTCCTAATTTAGTAATCGTCTGCGCTTTCGCTTGTTCCGTTATGGCATGAATAAAGTAGTCAGCTTCATCCCGATCAGGGACCGCTTCTTCCTCGATTTGTGAAGCGGGGGTAGAAGCAACTTCATAGGGCCCTGAATCTGATGAGTTATTTTCATCAGCATCTACATCTAATGAGAGCGGTGGAACATACAATCCCAATGTCATAATGGTAACGAGTACAACGGTTATTTTTCTCATCCATAGTTTCATCAGACTATCTCCTCTTATGTGCTTATATAAATTTTACCACGATAATGAGATATGTCTATAAAATTATAAATATTTTACGAAATTGTAATATTTATTCCTTATTACAAGAATTGACAGCTTGGAATAGCTATTAAACCTTTCAAATTCCTTTTAGTAATATTTTGATTGACGTTTGCATCTAAAACAATTCCTCCACTATAAATTTCGCTGATATACCTTCTTGCCATCATATGAATAAACAACATCCTTATCCTCAACAACCGTCTCCATATATACCGTACGCCCCCATAATTGATAAATGTATGGAAGGACGTTTTCCAAATATTTGATATCCAGCTCTGTTCCTTCATAGCCATGCACTAAATATAACTCGCCATTTCGCAAATAATCGCCATTTTCAACCGTTATATATGGAAAACCACCATTAACCCTCATTGAAATAAGTTGATCTCTTACGTTTTCATAATCCTGATCCGTAATGCGATAATATTCCCCTTGCTTTTCAAATAAGTACATATCTTCTTGCTTTACCAGTTCTTTAGTTAAATAATTTCGAATAAAAGAAATATCCGATTCGATTTCTCTTACTTCAAATATCTTGTCTCTGCCTGTTCCAGATTCAGCTCCAAACCGCTGCATTTCCTTGGTAGGATTATTATATCGCTCTTCAATATCTTCAAAAATTTTCAACCCAAGATAATATGGATTAATCTGCTGTTTAGAAGGTTGAACGACACCAGCATTCAATTTAGCAAATTCAATCGTTTCATCAGATGTCAAATCCATTTCTCTTAATATCCGTTGATGCCAGTATGATGCCCAGCCTTCATTCATGATTTTCGTCTCAAGCTGTGGCCAAAAATAGAGCATTTCCTCGCGCATCATTGTTAAGATATCACGCTGCCAATCCTCGAGCTCACGACTGTATTCCTGAATGAATAGCAGAATATCCTTCTCCGGTTTGGGAGGAAACTTTTTTCTCTTTTTCTTGTTAGCTTTCTTATTCTCCGCTTTTTTATCCAGCCCCCATAAATCATCATAAGGTGTTTTTATGGAAGGCTTTTCTTCTTCTTCCTCCTCTTCTAAATCATAGGAAGGTAATTTAGGCCGAACAATCGATGGATCAATATGCTCTTGAATAGAGAGAATCGCATCCAAGAAGCTTTCGACCTCATCCTTGCCGTAGATCATTTCATAGGCAGCAATTCGCTCAGCTGTTGCAGTCATGCTCTCCACCATATCCCGCCTAGTATTGGAAAAGCGGACATTATTTTTGAAAAAATCACAATGGGCAAGCACATGGGCAATGATCAGCTTATTCTGGATATGGCTATTCGTATCCAGTAGAAATGCATAACAAGGATCAGAATTAATGACCAACTCATAAATTTGACTTAAGCCAAGATCATATTGCAGCTTCATTTTATGAAACTGTTTTCCAAAGCTCCAATGTGTAAAGCGCGTTGGCATACCATATGCTCCAAATGTATAAATAATATCAGCTGGACAAATTTCATAACGCATCGGATAAAAATCAAGACCAAATCCAGAAGCTATTTCCGTAATTTCATCTATCGAGCGATAAAGTGCTTTTGTCTCCGTCAAATAGGATCCCTCCAAATGTACTTTTTATAGTGTATGAGTCATGATTTAAAATGATGAACCAGAGAATTTGATAGAGATAGAAATTGCTGAAGATATTTAACAGATACTTGCTAAATAATTTTATAAATGATTATTTAACAACGATTAACAGATTTTTGACGTTATTTATCTATACAAATCTATCATTTCGTATTAGTATTAGCTATTGGATGTATTATTTTTCATGCGTTCATACTTGGTAAATTGTAAGCGTTTTATATTTCAACCAGCATTTCTACTGCCATCTTTTACAGTAAAATTTTAGAAATGTATGCGAGTACATTGTATTTTAGGGGGAGACGACATCTATGATAACGATTATTGAAAACATCAATGGACTACTTTGGGGGACACCTACATTAATATTATTAGTAGGAACTGGACTATTTTTAACATTCGTATTAAAGGGTTTACAATTTAAACGGCTATTATATGCACTTAAATTAGCCTTTTTTAAAGACAAAGACGAAGACCCAAATGCAGAGGGTGACGTCAGCAACTTTAAAGCATTGATGACATCACTTGCGGGAATGATTGGTAATGGTAATATCGCAGGTGTTGCAACAGCTGTTACACTAGGAGGACCCGGTGCCATCTTCTGGATGTGGGTCGTTGGATTGCTTGGAATGGCAACGAAATATGCAGAAGCGTTACTTGCAATGAAATATCGTGTAAAAAATGCCGATGGTGAATATTCAAGTGGGCCGATGTACTATATAGAACGAGGGATTGGACCAAAGTGGAAATTTCTTGCTGTAGCTTTTGCAGGTTTTGCGGCTTTTGCTGCACTGGGGATTGGAAATAGCGTACAGTCCAATACGATAGCCGATGTAATGGAAAATAGCTTTAATATTAGTGGTCTAGTAACAGGGATTATTCTGGTTATTCTAACATCTTTAATTATTTTTGGTGGCTTGCAGCGAATAAGTGCAGTGGCCAGTGTTTTTGTACCTATAATGGCTTTACTTTATATTGTCGCTTCCCTTATTATTCTTGTGATCAATTATGATATGATCATCCCTGCTTTTTCATTAATATTCCACTATGCGTTTAATCCGATTTCAGCGGTCGGTGGATTTTCAGGTGTTGTTGTTGCTGAAGCAATTCGTCACGGGGTATCAAAAGGAATCTTCTCCAACGAAGCAGGACTAGGTACGGTTGCATTAATCGCTGGTAATGCGAAAACCAATCATCCTGTGAAACAAGCACTTGTCGCAATGACAGGTACATTTATTGTGACCATTATTGTTTGTACGATGACAGGTCTTGTCTTAATAGTAACCGGTTTTTGGGATACTACAGGTGGACTGCTTTCCGGTATGACACATGATTCCAATCTGGAAGCTGGGGCTTTAACAAGCGCAGCTTTCGGTTCGTCCTTAGGTTCTCTTGGTGAATATGTTGTTTCCGTATCGGTTGTTTTCTTCGGATTCTCCACCATCCTGGGGTGGTATGTATATGGAGTAAAATGCTTTGAATATCTTTTTGGTCTGAAATTTATTGGTATTTACCGAATTATTTACGTAGGAGCAACCTTCATTGGAACCGTTGCTAGCTTACACACCGTGTGGGCCTTTGCCGACATGGCGAATGCATTAATGATGATTCCAAACTTAATCGGTCTTCTGCTGTTATACAAAGTTATTAAAAGTGAGACAGACGATTTTTTCGGAAAGTATAGAGTGGAGTAAATTCTTGTAGCCAGATTATTCTATGACATAAAGTAATCTGGCTTACCTTTTCCCAAAAATGCATATGGCTCTTTTCATCCTTTTTGGACTGTGCACGTCATTCGCCCACTTAAAATATTATTACTTTTCAATTCTCGCAGTGGATGTAAATAGCGACAAAGGTTGGTGCCTTTACCTTCCCGGAAATTAAGTTAGCAGTTACATCACAGTAAAAAGTCTCTGTATGATTACAGCCTCCCTGGGAAAGTTAAAATAGAAGGAGGGATTAACTTGGAAAATCATTTTTTAACCGTAGAAGAATTCAATCAACAATTACAGCAATGGCATGGAAAAACGATTAAAATTTCTAAGCATGAAATGGATGACCTTGATGAAATATTGCTTGACTTAAATGCCATATCCTATTCCACAGACACGAGAAGAATGGACGATTATGAAGCCATGCATACATTAAATTTGAATGGAACTGGGGAAATCGAAACTATAGCTAATCTTTTTCAGCCGCTACCATCTCCACTATACGAAATTCCACTTGAGGATACGACACTATATGAATTTGACGGAACTCGCTTCATATTAAGTACAGACCGAGCTGTTTATAAGATTGAACTTGCTTAGAAAAACTTATATAAAGTCTTAGGGGCGACATTTTTATGTACATTTAAACATCTTATACAACTTTATCCTAACAAGCGAAACCACCAGAAATAGTGATTTCGCACTTAAATATTTACTAGAACTAGACAAGTTCCGCTTCTTTCTGAAAAAACTTTTTCATTGCGTGGTACACATCCTGTTTTTCCTTGAGTATATAATGACGGAACTTTGGATTATCGATCGTTTTGTATGCAGACATTAATGTCGAATAACGGCTGTATGCATTTACTTCTCCATAACCAAACATGCTGGAAATATCCATCAGATCATTAACGAGTTCAATGCACTTCTGGTTATCTGATGAAATGTTTTCCCCATCGGAGAAGTGAAATGGATAAATATTATAGCGATACGGATTGAATTTTTCATCAACAAGCTCTAAGGCTTTAAGATACGCTGACGAACATCTTGTTCCACCACTTTCACCTTTTGAAAAAAAGTGTTCCTCTGAAACAACTTTCGCTTCTGTATGATGGGCGATAAAGGCAATCTCCACTGTTTCATATTTTGTTCGGAGAAATTTTGTCATCCAGAAAAAGAAGCTTCTTGCCATATACTTTTCAAACGTTCCCATGGATCCGCTTGTGTCCATCATCGCCAGCACAACTGCTTTGGACTCTGGCTTTACGACATCATTCCATGTTTTAAAACGAAGATCATCATTTTGAATTGGGGTAATCCCCGGTTTCCCTTTTGTTGCATTTCTTTTTAATGCGGATAATATGGTTCGCTTTTTATCAACATTTCCCATAAGTCCTTTTTTGCGGACATCGTTAAATTCTACTTGCTTTGTTGTGATTTCTGCCTGTTCCTTTTTCTGTAAGTTTGGCAGCTCAAGTTCTTTAAATAGAACTTCCTCAATTTCAGCCATGGAAATATCTGCTTCATAATAATCTTCTCCAGGCTGATCTCCTGCTTGATCCCCTTTGCCAGGCCCTCTTTTTCCCTGACCTGGATCACGTGCAACAATATCGCCAAGCTCACTATCTCCGTCACCTTGCCCCACATGCTTTGATTTGTTGTGATTATAACGGATTTTATATTCATCTAAAGAACGAATTGGTATTTTTATCACATCGCGCCCATTTGACATGATTATATTTTCCTCACTGATCAAATCCGGTAAGTTATTTTTTATCGCTTCTTTTACTTTATCCGTGTGGCGCTGCTGATCTTGATAACCTTTTCGATGGAGGGTCCAGTTTTCCTTGGAGACGACAAAACTTCTACCTTGTTTTTCGTTCACTTCCATCCCCACCTATTAATTATTTAAGAATACGCATAGATCCTATTCTAAAAGCAGAACAATATGGTATTCTCTTCATGATTATTTTATTTATCTTATGCAACTTCATACAAGTTATTGCCAATTACTTTGATTTTCAAGAAAAAAAACAAGACTAACTAACGAATCAGTCTTGTTTTTTTATTTTAAGCTAACGGTTGAGCAAACTTCCTACATATCGCAGTAATTCATTTGCAGAAATAGAATTGTAGCCATATTCATCAATTAGCCTTGCAACGACTTCATTTATCTTCTTGAGCTGTGATTCATCCGGTGTTTTAGACGATGTTGTAATTTTAACCACATCTTTTAAATCAGCAAAAAGTTTCTTTTGAATTGCTTCTCTTAGGCGTTCATGCGAATTATAGTCAAAGCGTTTTCCCTTTCGAGCATAGGCAGAAATACGAATGAGGATTTCCTCTCTAAATGATTTTTTGGCATTTTCTGAGATTCCAATTTGTTCCTCGATCGAACGCATTAACTTCTCATCCGGATTCATTTCTTCACCAGTCAGCGGATCCCTAAGTTTATTTTTATTGCAAAAAGCCTCCACATTATCAAGGTAATTATTCATTAATGTTTTCGCAGATTCTTCATAGGAATACACAAATGCCTTTTGTATTTCTTTCTTCGCTATTTCATCATATTCCCTTCTGGCAACCGCAATATAATTCATGTATTTTTCTTTGTCTTCCTGTGAAATCGACGGATGCTGATCAAGTCCATCCTTTAATGACCTTAGCACATCAAGGGCATTTATCGACGGTACTTCCTTACGAATAATCGTCGAGGAAATTCGATTGATTACATACCTGGGATCAATCCCATGCATCCCCTCATCAGAGAACTCCATTTTTAATTCATCGACATCAATCTGGTTATAACCTTCGACACTTTCCCCATCATAAAGTCGCATTTTCTTAACATTATCAATCCCCTGCTTTTTGGAGTCTTTAATTCTCGTTAGGATAGAAAAAATAGCAGCAACTCGAAGTGCATGTGGAGCAATATGAACATGCGCCATATCACTTTCCTTAATCATTTTTGCATAAATACGCTCTTCTTGACTCACTCGTAAATTATACGGTATCGGCATAACGATAATCCGTGAGTGCAGCGCTTCATTTTTTTTATTGGAAATAAACGAACGATACTCTGTTTCATTTGTGTGGGCCACAATGAGTTCATCCGCACTGATCAGCGCAAATCTGCCTGCCTTAAAATTCCCTTCCTGTGTGAGGGAAAGCAGATGCCATAGAAATTTTTCATCACATTTCAGCATTTCCTGAAATTCCATCATTCCACGATTTGCTTTATTTAATTCACCATCGAATCGGTATGCACGGGGATCTGATTCTGAACCAAATTCAGCAATCGTTGAAAAGTCGATACTCCCAGTCAAATCAGCAATATCCTGTGACTTCGGATCAGAAGGGGTAAATGTTCCAATTCCCACCCGCTTATCCTCCGAGAAAAAGATACGCTCAACCTCAACATCTTCAATTCGTCCCCCGTATTCTTTATCAAGTCGCATTGTATTAAGTGGTGACAGACTTCCCTCAATCCGAATCCCATACTCCTCAGCAAATTCCTCACGTAAATGCTGTGGAATCAGATGGAGTGGATCTTCATGCATTGGACAGCCTTTAATTGCATAAACTGCTCCTTCATCCATTCTTGAAAACCTCTCAAGACCGCGTTTCAGCATGGTTACAATCGTTGATTTCCCACCACTTACCGGCCCCATTAAAAGTAAAACCCGCTTCCGAACATCCAATCGCTTGGCTGCAGGATGAAGGTATTCCTCTACTAGCCTTTCAATTGCATCTTCCAGCCCAAAAATCTTTTCGCCAAAGAAATCATACATTCTCTTTCCATCTTTTTCTGTTAAACCAGAGCTTTTAATCATATTATAAATACGGGAATGGGCAGTTTGAGCAACTTCTGGTCGCTGCTTTACAATAGCCAAATAATCCGAGAAAGTACCTTCCCACATCAACTGTTTTTCTTCTTCTCTATAGTTCTTCACTTTGTTTAGTATATCCATAATACTCCCTCCATCAAGGTAGCGATTTATACATGTTATGCGAAAGAACTGGCTAACATGCCGGATAGTTTTAGTTTGATAATTTCATATTTTGCTGGAATTTATGTATAATAAAAATATGGGAGGGTGATCGTATGGCAACATCAAAAGCGCAGAAAAAGCGTAAGAAACTAGTACGAGAGGGCAGATTAAATCCAGAAATAAACAGAAGTCCCTTTGCACAGCTTGATTTACGTACACAAAGAACAAAAACGAAGAAAGAAAAATTGTATCAGGTTAAACATAAGAAGCGTAATCCTAAAGAGTGGGAAGACGGTTCTTTTTATTTCGACAAAAAGACGTTAGAACAGAGCGTGGCTGTTTAATAAGGGGAAAATTAAGACACAAGGGACGCTAAGTTGAGAGAGTATGGCTATAAGTTGAGAAATAGACCGGCAAAGTTGAGAGAGGATGGCCTTAAGTTGAGTAATAGACCGGCAAAGTTGAGAGAGGATGGCCTTAAGTTGAGAAATAGACCGGCAAAGTTGAGAGAGGATGGCCTTAAGTTGAGAAATACCAAAGGAATGCACAATTATCTCTCAACTTCATACGTTTTTCTCTCCAGTCCTATCTGATTTTTTATCACACAACCTCAGATTAAAGACAAAGGGTGACCGTTTAGCGACGTACGGACTGGACTGAGCCGCAGGAGATAAAAGGAAACATCGGGCGATATTCTTGCTCTCCTGGCGATATTCTCGCTCTCCTGGCGATATCCTCGCTCTCCCGGTGATATTCTCGCTCTCCTGGCGATATCCTCGCTCTCCTGGCGATATTCTCTCTCTTCTGGCGATATTCCCGCTCTCCCGGCGATATCCTCGCTCTCCTGGCGATATTCTCGCTCTCCTGGCGATATTACCGCTCCTCCTGGCGATATTCTCGCTCTCCTGGCGATATTCTCGCTCCTCCTGGCGATATTCTCTCTCTTCTGGCGATATTCCCGCTCTCCCGGCGATATCCTCGCTCTCCTGGCGATATTCTCTCTCTTCTGGCGATATTCTCTCTCTTCTGGCGATATTCCCGCTCTCCCGGCGATATCCTCGCTCTCCTGGCGATATCCTCGCTCTCCTGGCGATATTCTCGCTCTCCTGGCGATATTACCGCTCCTCCTGGCGATATTCTCGCTCTCCTGGCGATATTCTCGCTCTCCTGGCGATATCCTCGCTCCTCCTGGCGATATCCTCGCTCTCCCGGTGATATTCTCGCTCTCCTGGTGATATTCTCGCTCCTCCTGGCGATATCCTCGCTCTCCTGGCGATATCCTCGCTCTCCTGGCGATATTACCGCTCTCCCGGCGATATTCTCGCTCTCCTGGCGATATTCTCGCTCTCCTGGCGATATTACCGCTCCTCCCGGCGATATTCCCGCTCCTCCCGGCGATATTCTCGCTCTCCCGGGGATATTCTCGCTCTCCTGGCGATATTCTCGCTCCTCCCGGCGATATTCTCGCTCTCCTGGCGATATCCTCGCTCTCCTGGCGATATCCTCGCTCCTCCTGGCGATATCCTCGCTCTCCTGGCGATATTCCCGCTCCTCCCGGCGATATTCTCGCTCCTCCTGGCGATATTCCCGCTCTCCTGGCGATATTCTCGCTCTCCTGGTGATATTCCCGCTCTCCTGGCGATATCCTCGCCCTCCTGGCGATATTCCCGCTCTCCTGACGATATCACGCTCGTTCCCGGCGATATCCTCGCTCTCCTGGCGATATTCTCGCTCTCCTGGTGATATTCCCGCTCTCCCGGTGATATTCTCGCTCTCCCGGCGATATTCTCGCTCTCCTGGCGATATTCCCGCTCTCCTGGCGATATTCCCGCTCTCCCGGTGATATTCTCGCTCTCCTGGCGATATTCTCGCTCTCCTGGCGATATCCTCGCTCTCCTGGCGATATCCTCGCTCTCCTGGCGATATTCCCGCTCTCCTGGCGATATCCTCGCCCTCCTGGCGATATTCCCGCTCTCCTGACGATATCACGCTCGTTCCCGGCGATATCCTCGCTCTCCTGGCGATATCACGCTCGTTCCCGGCGATATCACGCTCGTTCCCGGCGATATCCGCATTCTCCGGCGACCGGAGGAAGCCGATGTTGACTTTCACCACAAGGGTATAAGTGCGACTAAGCCTCTGGTTCCCAATCTGCAAGTCTTCTTTATCGTACTAAGGTGAAGGAAATCTGCTATAGCTTTAGTGCTGGAGCCGGACGTGGCTAATTCGGTTGTTTTGATATCCACAGTCCACATATTTTATAATTTCCTAGACGACAAAAAAAACCTCCAACTGTCCACACAGCAGGAGAGGTCTTATTTCCTTCTTTATAAATTTTCTATAAATAACCGAATAACATCTGCTCCACCAATAAATGTTCCGAGTGAACTTCCTAAGTTTGCCAAAACAACAACAAGCAGGATGCGGGTTACCTTATTATTCCAAAATCCTTTCAATGTAAAAACATCTTCCGTTAGTTTTTCAAAATCTCCTACATTTGGTCTTCTTACATAGGCTTGGGTGATCCCGGCAAACCAGCCAGCTGCAATCAGCGGATTTAAAGAGGTTATAGGGGCAACTACAAACGCTGTAAGTATAGTTAATGGATGTCCTAAAGCTATCGCTGCTCCAATTGCTGACAAAGATCCATTCCAAATTACCCAGCTGATTGTCTGCTGAAGCCCGGCAGAAGGATTGGCATAAAACGTGTACGCAATGATTGCGATAATAATAATTGGTATGGACCAGGCAATTATTTTCGGTGCCTTTGATTTAGTTGGAAGCTTAGATAAACACTTTAAATCGTGATTCTTTTCTATCTCCTTTGTAATTCCAGGAACATGTGCAGCACCGAGAACTGCTACAATCTTCTTCCCTGGAGCCTCTTTTATCTTCTGGGATAAATACTGATCCCGCTCATCAATTAACGGAACCTTTAATTTAGGAAAGGATTCCGTAAATTCATTTAGAATAGAGTTAATCGTATCCTGAGATTTCATTTTTTCCAGTTCCTCTTCAGTAATATTCTCTTTACTAAATATACTGGCAATTACCTGCATAAGGAGGATAGCCTTTCCTTTAAGCCCAATCCCACCCCAAATACGAGAAAAGGTAGTTTGAATATTTCTATCGGCTAATACGAGCTCTGCATCAATTGCTTTAGCTGATTCAATCCCCTGAATCATTTCCTGACCTGGATTAATGCCAAATTGCTTTGCCATCTTTTTTTGAAAAGAGGAAATAGCAAGGTTCATTAAAAGCAGGGAAGCTTTCTTTTCTTTAATAACTTTAAAAATATCCATATCCTTCCATTTACTCCTCTGAGAAATGGACTGATACCTCTGTTCATCCAATTCAATACAAACAGAATCCGGTCTTTCTCTATCAATAACTGCTTTTACTTGTTCTGCACTGTTCTTTGAGACATGTGCTGTTCCAATAAGTATGAATTCTTTATCATCCATATGTATTCTAGTAATATTTTCTTCTGACATAGCTACCTTCCTTCTTAGAAAACTTGGCTTTCATGAAAGGGATTTCTTAAAAGCGTACTTTGCTTCTTAAAAGCCCATATACTCTGAAGTGTAAGCCTTGATGATGACACTTATAGTGATTTTGTAAAAAATAATGCTTTTCGTACAGTATAAAACAAGTTTAGCTTATCACTCCGAAACAAATGAATGACTGATTGAAGTATTACCGTTAATTATACTTCAAACAGCGAAATTTTTATACTGTCAAACCATGGAACGAAAAAAACTATATTCACGTGACTTGCTTTACCTGCATATCAGCGTAAATCATAGTTTGTTCAGCATGAATTACAGTTTGCCCAGCATGATTTGCGGCTTGTTCAGCATCGCATGCATTTTTGTTTAATTTCAGCGGTGTGTTCTGCACATTTTAGCTTTTATTCAGCATAAATCGCAGCTTATCCAGCATCGGCAGCGATATCGTTTGATTTCAGCGGTGTATTCAGCACAATCCAATTGTGTATCAGCTAAATTGCTTATTAGCAGCGCAAAGATAGCAGGCTCTTTCCCAAATAGGGTGATAGATACCAGAAAATGATTTCAATTTATTAACGGAAACGCCCTTAAAGGTGTAAGAAACTAGGATTGATTCTAATTCCAGATGTATCATTGGCTTTGAGAAAGAGCCAGATAGCAACCACTTTCCAAGTAGGACAAGCAATGCGCAGGTGAAAACAGACCCTTTGTCAGTGTGTTAATATTTCTCGTATGTCCTCTTCGGTCAGTACAGAGGTCATTTTCTCAGATGGATCAATGATTTCCTCAATAAGGTGTTTCTTTTTCTCTTGTAGCTCATTCATTTTTTCTTCAATTGTTTCACGGGAAACGAGCTTGATAACCTGTACCGCATTCGTCTGTCCAATACGATGGGCACGACCTGCAGCTTGCTCCTCGACTGCCGGATTCCACCAGAGATCATAAAGAATAACAGTATCAGCACCTGTTAGGTTGAGGCCGGTACCACCTGCCTTCAAGGAGATCAGAAACAAATCACGTTCGCCAGCATTAAATCGATTACAAATTTCCACGCGTTCTTCGGATGGGGTATGTCCATCCAGATAGAAATAAGGCTTTCCTTGAATTGCTAATTCCCTGCCGATAAGTTTAAGCATGTTGGTAAACTGTGAGAAAACCAACATCCTTCTTCCTGAATGTCCTGATTCCTCTATGATCTCAAACAGCTGTTCAAACTTTGCAGAGCTACCCTGATAGCCATCCACAAACAGTGCTGGGTGACTGCAAATTTGCCGTAAGCGCGTTAATCCGGCAAGAATTCGAATTCGGTTTTTTCGAAATGTGTCTTTGTCCAGATGCTTCCATGTATCCACTTTTAATTTCGCTAAGTAAGCAGCATAAAGCTTCTTCTGATCAGGAAGTAACTCGCTAGCTTCTATCAACTCCATTTTTTCTGGAAGCTCTGAAAGTACATCCTCTTTTAGCCGGCGAAGCAAAAAGGGGCGAATTCTCCTGGAAATTTTATCTATTGTGAGGTTACTATATTCCCTTAACCCCTGGAAAAGTTCAGGAAAAACAACATGGAAGATAGACCAAAGCTCTTCCGATGAGTTCTCCATTGGCGTACCAGTCAGAGCAAAGCGATTCGCTGCTTGAATTCGCTTTACCGCTCGGGCAGTTTGTGTAATCGGATTTTTAAAGGCTTGAGCTTCATCAAAAAATACGGTATGAAAGTATTGCTTCTCATACCACTTGATATCCCGTCGCAACAACGGATAGGATGTAATAATTACGTCTTTCTCCATGACGTTCTTCTGTATAAGTTGCCACTCTGCTTTATTTCCATCAACAATAGCTGACTGAATAGCTGGTGCAAATTTCCTGAATTCATTCAGCCAGTTATACGTCAAAGAGGATGGGCAGACTACTAGAGCCGGAAGCTTCCTTTTTCGAATATCAGGAAGCTCTGAGAGAATAAACGCAATGCTTTGCAGTGTCTTGCCAAGTCCCATATCATCTGCAAGAATCCCACCAAACCCATATTGTGCTAATGTCTTCAACCATCTATATCCCTGTTTTTGGTAGTTTCTTAAGATTTGCTCCAAGCTTTCCGGTATAATATATGCTGAAGCATCAGGGTTTCTAATTTTATCCAGAAACTGATGGAATGTTTTCTCTAACGTCAATATCGCTTGATCTGCAACAGAGTCAAGGATACGTAACCCTTGAATAACAGGTATATTCAATCCTTTTTCCAGATCTTCAGCTTGTGGCGGTACAGCATTTAAAAAGCGCTGAATCTCTTCAAACTCCTTCGTCTCCAAGGAGAGCAGCGAACCATTCCGTAAACGATAAAATTTGCGTTTCTCCTCAAGTGCATCAAGAATTTCTCGGATATCCTGCTCAGGAATCCCATCCATTTCCAACTTAAATTCCAGCCAATTCGTCCTTTCCTTTTTAACCTTTACGCTAATCTTAGGTGGGGTATTTTTTCTGAGAATTCGGGTTCTCACTGCTGTTGTTGCATAGATTTGCACAAGCTTCTCAAGCTTTGGAACAACATGGTATAAAAATTCATACTCCAGCGCTTCATTATGCAAAAAATAGCCACCTTCTGTTGTTGCAAACAAACTTTCCTCCATCAAACCAAGGATTGCTTTTTCCTTTTCCATATCACGTATATACATGGATAAACCCTGATTTTCTCGGCTTTCCAATGGGTTAATAATGATATTTTCATAATGAAATTCAATCCCAGCAAGCAACCGATTTTTCACACGATCCAAGTATAGCTTGGCGTTTAGTGGTGCCTTTACAAACTGTTTGGAAATTCCCTCAGATATCTCTACTGTGCCTAATTTTTCTAAGCCTGTAACCACATTTCCCAAAAAAGAAGACCAATTCTCCTGCGAAAGCAGAACCTGATCTGTTTCTGACGTATGGAGCATTTCTTTTAATCCTATTAAACGCTCACAATCCTCATTTTCCAGCTCATATAGTTTCCCATCAGCAATGACGGTGCTATACGCATTCAATACGATCATTCGATGAAGCCCTTTGACCTTTAATTGGAAACTATTGCCATTTTTTTCAGTAAAAACAAAGCAAAGGGGTAGTGACTTTTCCGCCATTTGCAGTCCATTAAATACCTTCCCCTCATATTCCAGCTTCACCAAAGGTACGCTTGTAAGCTTCGGCTGCACTGTTTTCCAAGACGATGGTGGGATAAGTAAAATATGTTTGTTGATTGTATCGTCAATTTGACCCGGTATTGTGTCCATATACACGCTTTCATCATGAACGACTCGGATAAGCTCCCCAATGACAGCATCGGTTTCTTTTTGAAAGCAATGGACAGCTGGATCATACGTGAATGAAATGGAAAGCAAGCTTGGATTGCCATCTTTCACTTGATTCAAAAAGACTCGGATATTCTGGACGATGGCTGGTCCTACTTTCAATTCCATTCCTAGCATACGACGTCCTTTGTCTACAGTGAGGGCTTTACATGTGAATACTACATCAACCACTTTTCTTTCTTCAAAGTGAAGCTGATACCCACTTGAACGTCTGGGCTGATTATCAAACAGGGTTAGGAAATTTTCCGTCAGATCTTGATTGGTTGCATTCTCAGGGGGATTTGTATTCACTACGCTTTGCTCACATTGCTGCTCATAAATCAATAGCAGAACAGCTGCAATATGCTGACAACCATTTTTAATAGAACGCAGCTTAGGACAACTGCATGTTGAGCTAAAACCTTCATCCATATTTTTTTCGATCGTCACATGAAAATTCTCTCTACCTGTAACTACGGCTTCGCAACGGTCTGTACTGTGTTTTTCAATTCTTACTTTATGCGAACGATGTAAAGCATCCCCTCTTTTAAAGGAGACCGTTCCGCACATTTCTTTAATTACTTTCAGATTTAGTTCAATATTCAAGTGTTCTGCTCCCTCCTGAGGGTTTCTACTACCATTTACGAACCTGTACTGCTGATAATTATTTTGATTGTATCATATCTTATACTGTTATATGCTACAACACATTTTGAAGCGGAAACATATCTCGGTGAAATAGTCGGAATTATTTTATTTTAATAAATCCATTGACTTTCTCTTACATCCACTATAGACTTACATTTAATTCTTAAAAACAAATGAATAGTAACACATCACTTCTTATCAAGAGAGACCGAGGGACTGGCCCTAGGACGTCTCGGCAACAGGTTCTTTTATAGAAACACTGTGCCAATTCCAGCAGATGCGTTAAGCATTTGACAGATGAGAGCGAGGGTGGTTCCTTACATAGAACCCTTCTTTTTCTTATCTATATAGAAAAAGAAGGGTTCTTTTGTTCTACTGCTTTACAAAATTGAACAATGCTTCAGGAGGTCAGCATATGATTGAGTTTAAAGATGTATCCAAGACATTCCGTTTAGGTAAACGAGAGATTCAGGCCGTTAAGAAAGTATCATTATCCATCAGTGAGGGAGAAATATTCGGAATCATCGGCTTCAGCGGTGCAGGAAAAAGCACACTACTTCGCCTGGTGAATATGCTTGAGCGCCCGACTTCCGGAACGATTCTTATCCAAGACACGGATGTCAGTAAATTATCTTCCAAGGATTTGCGCACAAGAAGGCGCAATATTGGCATGATCTTTCAAAATTTCAACTTGTTTAATTCACGTACCGTGGCTGGAAATATTGCTTATCCATTGAAATTGGGTAGCACTTCCAAAAAGGAAATCAATAAACGTGTGGAGGAATTGTTGAATTTTGTCGGACTTGATGATAAAGCAAAGGATTTTCCAGATCAATTATCAGGCGGGCAAAAGCAGCGTGTCGGGATTGCGAGGGCACTTGCCACTTCTCCGGATATCCTTATCTGTGATGAAGCAACCTCCGCACTTGACCCTGATACAACCGCAGATATTTTAAAGCTGCTGAAAAAGGTAAATCAAGATTTAGGGATCACGATATTATTAATCACACATGAAATGCATGTCATCCAATCGATTTGTGACAAAGTAGCTGTTATGGAAAATGGGGAGGTCATCGAATCTGGAAATGTATTTGAAACATTCACGGATCCACAGCATGCTACGACAGAAAGATTTATCCGCTCTGTGCAAAAGGATCTGCCATCGGAAAAAATTTTGGAAGATTGGCGCACCAGTGGGGGAGGAAAACTGTACCGCGTCATCTTTAAAGGGGATGCAACGAATGATCCAGTCCTTTCAACGATCACCAAAAAGCATAATGTTGATTTCAATATCGTTTACGGTGCAGTAAGGGAATTACAGGAAAAACTGTTTGGAAATCTCATCGTTTCATTTACCGGAGATCCGCAAGCCGTCCAGAATGTCCTTACAGAACTCAATAGCATTGTTGAATTAGAGGAGGTTACTGAAAATGAAAGTTGATTGGACAACATTTTGGCCAAGGATTTTAGAAGCAACCGGAGAAACATTGATGATGGTTGTGGCCACCCTTATCTTTGGGTCGATTATCGGCATCACAATGGGTCTATTGCTCTTTGTAACAAGGGAAAATAACATATTGGAAAATAAGCTTGTTTTTCAAATCCTAAATATCTTTATAAATATTATTCGGCCAATTCCCTTTATCATCTTCCTGGTCGCCATATCACAGCTAACCAGACTTGTTGTCGGAACAACAATCGGTACCGCAGCAGCAATATTCCCAATGACAATTGTTGCAAGCTTTACCATTGCTAGGGTTGTTGAGAATAATCTGGTCAGCATCGACCCCGGAGTAATTGAAGCAGCACAGGCAATGGGTGCTAGCCCAATGCGCATTATCTTCACTATTTTGATACCGGAGGCACTTGGACCACTCATTCTAGGTCTTACATTCGTTTCTGTCAGTCTGATTGACTTCTCGGCAGTCGCTGGAACAGTTGGCGGTGGTGGTCTCGGACATATTGCCATGACTTATGGTTATCAGCGATTTGATGGCAGCGTCATGCTCGTAACGGTTATTATCCTGATCGTCATGGTTCAACTCGCACAATGGATTGGTAATACACTTTCGAAAAAAATCATGCGCCGTTAACCGTTGCTTTGAAATAAACGTAATCAAAAACGAGGAGGAATTAACGATGAAAAAATTATGGGTATTATGTTTAACCTTTGTAACAATTACTGTTCTTTCCGCTTGCAGCAGTGCCAGCAGTGAGGGAAGTGAAGGAGAAACTGTGAAGGTGAAAATTGGGGTAAATGGCTCCGATGGTGTACAATGGCCAATTTTGCAAGAGAAAGCAGCGGACGAAGGTATTGAAATCGAGCTCATTGAATTTCAGGATTATACCCTGCCAAATAACGCTCTGGCTCAAGGGGATATTGACATCAATGCATTCCAGCACATCGCATTCCTTGGTCAATACGTAAAAGAAAGTGGTGAAGACATTGTTCCAATTGGTTCTACCATGCTTGCTCCAATTGGCATGTATTCTGAAAAAATAAGTGATGTATCCGAGATTAAAGCAGGGGATAAAATTGCCATCCCAGATGACCCATCCAACCAGGCACGTTCACTCAGGCTGCTGGAGAGTGCTGAACTAATCACATTATCCGAGGACTTTGGAATGTTTGGAGATCCGTCACATATAACGGAAAATCCATTAAACCTAGAGATCATTCCGATGACAGCACAGCAAACACCGAGGGTACTTCCCGACGTTACAGCTTCTGTCATCAATAATGGAGTTGCCGGTCAGGCAGGCTTCTCTCCAGGCGAAGATCCAATTTATATAGAAGATGCAAATGGGGAAGCAACTCACCCATACGTCAATATCATTGCAGCACGCGGAGAAGACCAAGATAACGAAACGTATCAACGCATTGTAGAGCTTTACCAGGAGGAAGACATCGAACAAGCGATTAAAGATGACACTAATGGCGGATCATTTCTTGTCACATTAACACAGGAACAACTCGATAAGGCGTTTGAACAATTAAAAAAATAAATCTGGGAGGAATGTAACATGAGCATTTTACAAAAAGATCGTAATCAAGTATTATTTCAGTCGATTGAGGAAAACCGTGAATTGTATATAAAAACAAGTCAGGATATCCACGCAAACCCAGAAATAGGCAACCAAGAAGTTTATGCAAGTGGAAGGCATATTGAAATATTGCAAAATGCAGGCTTTGATATAACAGCTGCTGTGGCAGGACATGAAACATCTTTTTATGCGGTAAAGGATAGTGGGGTGGAAGGACCAACGATCGCCTATCTTGCGGAATACGACGCTCTACCGGGAATTGGACATGCATGTGGACATAATATTATTGGTACAACAAGTGTTGCTGCTGGTATTGCACTCGCTGAGGTACTACCTGAAACCGGTGGGCGTGTAGTCGTGCTTGGAACACCTGCTGAAGAAGGCGGACCAAACGGCAGTGCAAAAGGCAGCTTCGTCAAGCATGGTTATTTAAAAGATGTGGATGTAGCACTAATGCTTCATCCATCGGGAAAAACAAGTTTAACCGGTGAATCACTTGCCGTTGATCCACTTGAATTCCACTTTTTTGGAAAACCGGCTCATGCCGCAGGAGCACCTGAACAAGGAATTAACGCTCTAGATGCGGTCATTCAATTATTCAATGGCATCAATGCACTTCGCCAACAGCTCCCATCTGATGTACGGATCCATGGTATTATCACACATGGCGGAGATGCACCAAACATTATTCCTGAGTATGCAGCTGCCCGTTTTTATATCCGGGCTGCATCCTGGAATAAAACAGAACAAACTGCTGCCAAGGTTCGTGCTATCGCTGACGGTGCTGCCCTCGCTACTGGTACAACGGTTAAAATTGAACGATTCCAAAATGAAGTGAAGGATTTTGTTCTAAATTCTGTACTAGACGAAGCATTAAAGGTAGAACTGGAAGCACTCGGTGAAGTCGTTCACACAGAAAAACGAAAAGGAAAAGGATCAACAGATGCAGGCAATATCAGCTACGAAGTTCCTACTTCTCACGGATATATCAAAATTGGTCCAGATGACCTGATTGCCCACACGGATGAATTCCGGGAGGCAGCCAAATCAGAACAGGGAGATAAGGCAGTAACCACCGGAGCAAAAGCACTTGCAGCAACAGGTTACAAGTTACTAAAGGATTTCGAACTGCTGCACCGGATTAAAAAAGAATATGAGCAAGCACTTGCTCTGAAGCAATGAAATACCATAGTGCAACACACTATGGTAGGGACATTTTTTATACTTTCTTATTTTTTGAGAAAAACGCTAAAGCGTCTTTCTAGAGAGCAGAGGTCAGAAGTCAAATTGGTAGAAATCGGTGAAATAATCGGTTTCTTTATCTAAACATCTTCCTCTTAAGTAGTAAAATTCCATATTTCCCTATCTCCTAAACAAGTGCTGAAACATTTTTTTTGTTTCAGCCTTTAAATTCAATATATTTTTATATCGTTTCTATAATTCCATTTTTAACTAAGGGTTATCTCTATATTATGAAAATAATGCATCAGACTACTTTATTAATTTTTCCGTTTAAAAACACAACTCATTTTACTTACATCACTAAATTGTTGTATATTACAAGTTGACACATATTATTTTAACTTTAGAATTCCTATGGAGGCGATTGTATTGGAAAGAGTAGTCGGAACAGTTGTAAGGGGGCTTCGATGCCCAATCATACATGAAGGGGATAACATCGAAGAAATTGTCGTAGATAGCGTGTTAAATGCCTCGGAAGTTGAAAAGTTTCAAATAAATGATAAAGATATCGTTACATTAACAGAGTCCATCGTAGCGCGTGCACAAGGCAATTATGCAACAGTTGATCATATCGCTAAGGATGTACATACCAAATTTGGTGGTGATACGATCGGCGTGATATTTCCAATTTTAAGTCGGAATCGATTTGCAAACTGTCTTCAAGGGATTGCAAAAGGAGCAAAAAAAATTGTTTTAATGCTAAGCTATCCTTCTGATGAAGTTGGCAATCACTTAGTGGATATAGACTTGCTTGATGAAAAGGGAGTTAATCCATGGACAGATATTCTGACAGAGGAACAATTCCGCGACCATTTTGGATATATGAAGCATACATTTACCGGTGTTGATTATATTGAATACTATAAATCACTAATAGAGAAATTTGGCACAGAATGTGAAGTGATTTTTTCAAATAATCCAAAGACGATATTAGATTATGCAAAAAGCATTTTAACTTGTGATATACATACGAGGGGCAGAACAAAGAGAATTTTAAAAGAAAATGGGGCAGATAAAGTTTATGGTCTTGATGATATCCTAGCTGCATCAGTTGATGGAAGCGGCTATAATGAAGCCTTTGGTCTACTGGGATCAAATAAATCGACGGAAGATGGCATCAAACTTTTCCCACGTGATTGCCAGCCTTTTGTTAATAACATCCAACTGATGCTTAAAGAAAAGACCGGTAAAGATGTGGAAGTGATGATTTATGGAGATGGTGCTTTCAAAGACCCGGTAGGTAAGATTTGGGAGCTTGCTGACCCTGTTGTATCTCCGGCATACACTTCAGGGCTTGATGGGACACCTAATGAAGTAAAGCTAAAATACCTTGCTGATAATAACTTTGCTGATTTAAAAGGGGAAGAATTGCAAAAAGCTATCGCTAAGTTCATTGATAATAAAGATGCTGATCTTGTAGGATCAATGGAAGCCCAAGGTACGACTCCCAGAAAGTTGACAGATCTGATTGGTTCCCTTTCTGACCTGACTTCAGGAAGTGGCGATAAAGGTACGCCAATCGTCTTTATACAGGGATATTTTGATAATTATACAAGTAACGAGGGATGAAAGATAAGGTGCTATAACCATGCCAAAAGACGAGAGCTTAACTGCCCTCGTCTTTTTCTTCTGACTCAATACGGTGAATAAACTCTTCAGCTGCACTGTACCCTTGCTGCTGCAAGTACCAGTTGTTTGCTGCAGCTTCAATCAGACCCGCCACATCCCGACCTGGTTGGAGCTGAATTTCAATATGCGGGATAGGAACATCCATGTATTCCTCAAATTTCGCTTCAAGCTCAAGCTCATTGTTAAGGGAATTTTTTTCCCATTTTGTCAGTTTTATATCTAAAGCAATCCTTGTTTCATCCTGAAAAGCCTTTCTTCCATATACACGTACAACATTCAATAACCCAACACTTCTTAGTGCCAGAAACTCCTTGTTTTTCTCATTATGGGTACCAAGAATCGTTTTATGACTAAGCTTTTTCAATACGACAATATCATCTGCCACTAGTCGATGTCCTCTGCCGATCAAGGTGTGGGCTATTTCGCTTTTCCCCACTCCTGATTCTCCACGAAGTAGGATTCCAATCCCAAAAACATTAATACAAACACCGTGCAAGGCAATTTCCGGTGCCAGAATTTTAGTTAAATAGCCATCAGCCTTTGCTATAAAATCAGTTGTTGATTCCTCTGTCCTTAATAACGGAATCGCTTCTTTTGTACAATACTGTTTTAAATATGTAAGCCCTTGCTGCTTAGCTGTTACAATAAAGCATGGTGGATGGTAATTTACAACATTGCCAATCCGCTTCTGGCGTTCCTTTTTACTTAGTTGATGCAAGTAGGTAATTTCCTTTTTACCAAGAATTTGCACACGCTCCATTGGAAAAAAATCAAAATAGCCAATAAACTCCAGCCCTGGACGATGTGTCCGAAGTGTTGTAACTTTCCGATCCAGATGCTCTTCCCCTGCCAGTACCTCCAAGGAAAACTCATCTACTAACTTCTCTACTGCTATTGATTTCACTTTGATTACACTCCAAACTCTATAGTATTCTATTCATTGATTATACTGCAAAACGGTTTAGATAGTAATAGAAACTCACTTGTTTGAAGATGCTATTTTTTTATATACGGAAATACTATCCCTTTTGAAGCAATAACTGTAAGTTTATCTTAAAAGTTATTTGATTATATCAGGAGAGTTCAGAAGATTGTATGGGATGTAGAAATATATAAAGTCCAATATGGATGAATAAGCGACCAGATTGAAAAGCTGATCGCTTATTGTATTTTAAGACGAAGAGACGGGTTAATTCTGTTGAAATTTTATATTTATTTCCAATAGTTATTAGCAGCAGCCACGGTTTGATAATGGATCGCAATGACTTGTGAGGCAGCTGTTAAGCTATCCGCATTCTCCTCATATTCTGGCCGTAATTTCTTTCTTACTTCCGTAGAGGGCTGGGTATAACCCACTCCTTTTCTCGCCAACAAAATAGCTAACTCAAATCCTTCTTGAGGTGTTTCTGTTTGTAAACTTGTAAGCCAATCAGCCATTACTATCATCCTCCCCTTTAGTCTATCTCTAGATTACCTCATTAATACAGCGATGACAATTAATTTTTACAATTTATAAAATAATCTGTTAATAACGTGATAATTGTAACACTTTTTTCAGTTATAAAAATAATGGGCAATACGAATATTCGAATGGTACAAGAAGAAAATGCAGCCGCTTTTAAGCGGCATAGCTTCAGCCTCCTTTATTAGCAAAAATCGCTTCCTTAAAAGTTTCGTACCCTATTTACCACGGAGATCACATATTACTGAAAAAAATATACACGTTTAGAACAGGATCAAGGGCGGTAGCTACAAATGATGAAGTGCTAAAAAAATGGTTCTCCTAATTAGAGATGAAAGTTGAGAGATAAAACGGTAAAGTTGAGAGAAACTGGGTAAAAGTTGAGAGAAAACAAGGAAATTTACAATTATCTCTCAACTTTATAGGCTTATCTCTCAACTTCATAAGTCTTCTCTCAACTTATTGCATACTTCTCTCAACTTCATAAGTCTTCTCTCAACTTTGGCTGATTTCGGCAAAAATACTAGAAAATTAAATTCTTGCTTATCATTATTGAAACATATCCGTCAAATATTTTTGAATAGGTGTAGGTAATAGTTGATAGAATAACCCTTTATATTTAAAATCAGCCAATCCAGCTAAGAAAATAATTATAACAAAAAATAAAATAGGTTTCTTCGTCTGTTTAGAAATCTTGCTCATAAGCTCTCCTCCCGTATTAATAGGTTTAGAATTTCCAGTGTAAGTTCCTAAAATAATTAAGAAATAGGTAATTCCCATAAAAAAGAAGCAAAACTGCCAAATGGCAATTATGCTTCCTGTAACTCCTTATGATCCGCCAACCCAAGTGCCTTCGCTGTTGAAATACGAAGTTTTCGGATAAGCTCCGGATTATCCTTTAGTGAAATGCCATAAGATGGAATCATTTCCTTTACTTTTGCTTCCCACTCTTTGATATGTTCAGGGAAGCATTTTTCCAATACCTCAAGCATAATGGAAACCGCTGTTGAAGCACCTGGAGAAGCGCCGAGCAATGCAGCAATTGAGCCATCAGCACCTGTTACAACTTCCGTGCCAAATTGAAGTGTTCCCTTGCCGCCAGCTTCTGTATCCTTGATTACTTGCACACGTTGACCTGCTACAACTACATCCCAATCTTCACTTTTCGCAGTTGGAATGAATTCGCGTAATTCTTCCATACGTTTTTCATTTGACAACAATACTTGCTGAACCAGATACTTTGTCAATTTCATTTCTTTCGCCCCCGCCGACAACATCGTGAAAGCGTTGTTTGGCTTTACAGAACGGATCAAATCAGAATAGGAACCTGTTTTTAGGAACTTTGGTGAGAATCCAGCAAACGGCCCAAATAACAAAGTCTTTTTGCCATCGATATAACGTGTATCCAGATGTGGAACAGACATCGGAGGCGCACCGACCTTAGCCTTACCGTATACTTTGGCATTATGCTGCTCTACAATTTCCGGATTATCACATACCATAAATTCTCCGCTTACCGGGAAGCCTCCAACATGTTTTGATTCAGGAATGCCGGTTTTTTGCAGTAGAGAAAGACTTCCACCACCAGCGCCAATAAAGACGAAGTTTGCCGTATGGTATTCAATTTTCCCGCCATTTATATCATGCACTTTTACTTCCCATGAGCCATCTTCAGCACGCTTAACATCCTCAACACTGTGTTTGTAGTTAACCTCAATGTTATTACTTTGTAAGTGGTCAAACAGCATGCTTGTTAACGCACCAAAGTTGACATCGGTTCCGGAATTGATTTTTGTTGCTGCCATTGGCTCATCCGATGTACGATCTTTCATAATAAGCGGAATCCATTCCATAAGTTTATCTGGGACATCGGTAAACTCCATCCCTTGAAATAAAGGATTATTTGACAGGGCCGCAAAACGTTTCTTTAAAAACGTTACATCTTTCTCCCCATGGACTAAACTCATATGAGGCAATGGCATAATAAAGTCCCGTGGATTAGTTATTAGATTGTTGTTTACGAGATAAGACCAAAACTGCTTGGATACCTGAAACTGTTCATTGATTTTTAATGCTTTTTCCGTATCGATGGATCCATCCGGTTTTTCTGGAGTGTAGTTCAGCTCACAAAGCGCAGCATGCCCCGTTCCCGCATTATTCCATCCGTTAGAGCTCTCCTCCCCCGGCTTTGAGAGTTTCTCGAACACTGTAATCTCCCACTCCGGTACTAATTCCTTCAATAATGCCCCAAGAGTCGCACTCATGACTCCGGCACCAATTAGAATAACATCTGTTTTTCTCGGTAAGCTGCTCATAATACCCTTCCTTACACTTTAAAATTTATAGAAAAGATAAACACCTAGTTTAAAGCTTTTCAGTGTACCAGGACATTGCCTAATCACACAACCTCTTTGATTCAATTATTATTTTAGCTAATAAGATTATATCTATAGTATATCACTAATTTTTCTAGATTAATATATTACGTTCGGATAGTTTTTATTTAAAAGCTGGAAAAAGCAATAATATTGAACCCATGTCATTTACGAAACATTGCCTGTTATATATAACAGATATACACTTTTCAAAACAAACTTATTTATATGAATGGTAAAATGAATCAGTACCCTGATCAATCTAAGCACATTAATAATGAATCACAATTAGAAACAATATTGCTATATAGTAATAATCACGATGCCTCAACCCTTTACGAACTGACAACAAACTGAAAAATTAAAGGATAACAAAAAATATGATGAAGAAGTTTCACATGCTGATGCATAATCTTCAACAAACATTGCCAATAGGGGAAAAGTTATCCATTGGGTTTAGTGATCTTCCGCTTTTGCGACCGATTACTGTAATTGTGATATTTCTTATGCTGAATTTACCCCCACCACATTATTAATACGAATGAAGACCACATTGAAACAATAAGCCCAATTAAAACATTTGCCATCAGCACACGGATAAATATTTTTGATTTTAATTGGTGCCTAGCTAATAAAATCATCTCAATTACAAATACAAATATAAATAAACCAATACTTGTCAGAGTTACGATAATAAGCATTTTAAAAGGGGATCCATCAATCAAATCATCTGCAAAGTAATAGGCTACATCCTGAGCAAATAATCCCAAATATGCTGCGAATAGCGTAATACAAAGAAGAGCAATTGATAAAATATTTCGTTTCACATAAGCACCTCTGTTTCTTTCACAAAATATTCCTTCCCTGAACAAGTTTGTTAGACAAATGCGCTCTATCGAAGAATTGCATCCGTCCTTCAAAACTCACAGATTTTTTATCTTGTAGTATTCAAATCCTTTGTTACTTTATAAACAACACTGCCAAAAGTTAACTTAACAGGATATAATGAAAGAATCACAGCAATAATCACACTGAGTGTCTTTATCCCTCCAGTTAAGTGTAATATATCGTTTATCAAGTAATTAGCTAATTGAATAAGACCAAATACAATACCAACGGACACGACAAATGCAAACAAAATTAGAATTACTTGTGGGATGGACATCTGCTTTATCTTTCCGAATTTTTTAATGCTGCCATCGTTAATTGAAAAAGAAATGTACGCCATTGGAAGGAATAATAAATACCAACTTGAATAGCCAAACCCAATCCACGAAACACCCATTCCTAAAAGCAGAATCCATCCAATTATGTTAAAGACTTTTCTATTCACTTAACCACTCCCATAAAAAAATAATATACAGTTAAATTGCCTTATTGTCCCGATTAGCGCTAATGCTATTCCAGAATTGCGCTAAGTTAGTCCAATAAAACTACTTTCCATGCACTCAACACAGGAGGGTCAGAAAGCCCCTCGATTGCTTTAAACTCAGCTTTTATTTCATTTCCTACTTCTAATTTACTAAAATCTATTTCATTACCTGATGCGTTTACTATATGTACATCCTTCAAACCAATAGTTGCTCGTTTATAGCTTGGGTTTAATAGCTTATTGCTTTCAATCAAAACTCCAATTTCCGCTTCCTTTTGAACAATTGTAAATGTTTCATCCTTATTTAACTCTATAACTATAAAAATAAGTGCTAATACGATTAGTAAAACAAGAATTGAAATGATTAAATACTTTTTCATTAACTCACCTCATTTATTTAAATTTCTTGTTCAACTATCTGGCCCTCTTCTTCAATATTGGGAGCAGATTCATTGTTCCAGAAATCCGCCCGAATGTGGGAATATACAATTGAAATCTTATTAGAAGACTTTCCGATGTTTAATTTTTTCTAGATCATCACTAATTTTTTCTATTTGAGATGCTAAAAATATGCTTTTCCTAAACATTAAAAGGTGTAAAAATTTAACGCATTTTAGCTCTAATTTTGAAACTCCAATTCCTTCTTCCATAGCTGTAAAACGATGCATATTTCTCACCCTTTCGCATATTCAATTATCATACCGTGTTCTGAAATAAGCAATTTGTAATCAAAATAGTCAACTAATTATAATGTACATTGGAAAGTTCGATCATTTATTAGATGTGGTCTTTAAGGCGCCCGTTTGCAGTATAATTATTTATTAGCAATTGCTTCAAATGTGATTGTCTGGGTTGCATTTGTGGGATATTCTCCGTGTTTGTAATCTGCCGATATAATAATATCTTTAAAACCAATCTGTTCAAGGATCGTTTTTAACTCTTCAACCCCATACCAACGAAGTGGGAATCTTTCTAGCTCTGACTGTGTTAATTGACCATTATTCCATTTTTCATATCGATTATGGGAAATGGTATATTGACTGATAAAGTCAACCTCAACTATTTTACTTTCTAAAGTGATAGTCTCATCATTCTGAGATTCCCAAGTTCTTATCGATACATTATCAACCGTTAGATCAGTTTGCAGAAAGATGTCTAAAATAAGCTTGCCTCCATCTGAAAGGTGATTATAGAAATTTTTCAGAGCACGAAGAGATTCTTCTCTTTTATGTATCAACAAAAATGTTCCAGTTGGTACGATAATCGCCTCATATTCTATATCCAAAGTAAATGACTCCATTTTCCCTTCAAATAATTTCGGGTGTAGCCCTCTACTTTCACAGTTATTACGGCAAATTTTTAACATTTCATCGGATACATCAAAACCATCAACTTTCAATCCTTTTTCTAATAGTGGAATAAGAATCCGACCTGTACCAACCCCAGGTTCGAGAACATTACCTTCACACGAAGCCAATCTTTCGCTGTAAAATTCAACATCTCCAAATGAAAGACCGATATATTTGTCTATATCATATACCTCTGAAGAAAGCTTATTATAATAACCCAACATATACCTTTTCCCCTTTCTCTATCTCCACTATGCCTAGCTTTAACGTTACAATAAATTACGTAATAAGGGATTTAACTCCTCCACCAAATAGCCGTTTATTGTAATGTTACAATACAGCTATTACCATAATTATAGCAAATTTTTGTTAGTTATCGAATTTTTAAAATGATCAAACTTAATTTCAAAGCTCAAACAGGGATTTTTTTAACATCTTAATTGTAAATGTAACAACTTTATTTATCAAAAAACGGCTAATGAGCTTGCATAATATCGGTCATAGAATAAATCGGTAACACTTCATGATGCGTTTGAAACATTCCGGATCCATTATGTTGCCCTGCCAGATTGATGTTTAGAAACGGGAACTACCTTGTCCAATGCTGTATTTAAGCATAGAAAAACCCGGTAATTTGATACTACACCAAATTATCGGGATCTCCTCTTTCTTATTACAGCTTTTCACCATTTGTCGAAATGACATTTTTATACCAACCAAAGCTTTTCTTTTTCATACGATTTAATGTTCCGTTTCCTTCATTATCTCGATCAACATAAATATAGCCATAGCGTTTTTTCATTTCGCCAGTGGACGCACTGACAATGTCAATCGGCCCCCAGCTAGTATAACCGATGATGTCCACTCCATCCTCGATTGCTTCACCCATTTGTGCGATGTGCCTTTTCAAATAATCAATTCGATAGTCATCATTGATCGTACCGTCATTGCTAATTTCATCAATCGCACCAAGACCGTTTTCCACAACAAATAATGGTTTTTGATAGCGGTCATAGAGCTGGTTAGCTGTAATACGGAAGCCTTTTGGATCAATTGTCCAGCCCCATTCAGATGTTTCTAGGTACGGGTTTGTAACCGATCCAAATATGTTCCCACTAGTTTTATCCTTTAAAATCTCTGGATCTGTACTCGTTGTTCTGCTGGAATAATAGCTGAATCCGATATAGTCAACTGTGTGATTTTTCAATAATGCCGCATCTTCTTCTTCCATCTCTATTGTCAGGTTGTTATCCTTGAAGAAGCGTTTCGCATAGCCTGGATATTCACCTCTGGATTGTATATCAATGAAGAAGAATGATTCACGGTCTTTTTCCATTGCTTTGAAAATATCATCCGGATTACTTGTATACGGATAAGTCTCTCCTGCTGCAAGCATACAGCCAATTTTTGCATCAGGAATTATTTCATGACAAGCTCTAACAGCTTTGGCACTTGCAACAAGCTGATGGTGCGCAGCCTGATAAAGCACTTGATCACGATTTTCTCCTTCTTTAAGTACAATGCCCGCACCCATAAATGGAAGATGTAATATCATGTTTATTTCATTGAATGTCATCCAATATTTCACTTTATCCTTATACCTCTCAAAGATTGTGACAGAGTACTTTTCAAATAAATCAACAAGCTTTCGACTTTTCCAGCTATCAAATCGTTCGATAAGTGATACAGGCACATCGAAATGTGCGATTGTTACAACCGGTTCAATATTGTGTTTATTTAACTCATCAAACAAGTCATCATAAAATTGAAGACCGGTTTCATTAGGATTCGCATCATCTCCATTTGGGAAAACTCTTGCCCATGAGATAGAGAGTCTAAATGATTTAAAGCCCATCTCTGCGAATAATGCTATATCCTCTTTATAGTTATGATAAAAGTCAATCGCTTCATGACTAGGGTAGAAGTCTTCTGAGTTAGGTTTTAAACTCTCGATATACCCTTCCATTATTTTTCTTCTTTTAGATCCAGTAGGGAGTAAGTCAACGTTTGTTAATCCTTTTCCATCTTTAAGATAAGCTCCTTCTACTTGGTTGGCAGCAATTGCTCCACCCCATAAAAAGCCATCTGGAAACTTTTTATTCTTAGACATGAAAATTCCTCCTTGTATTTGTTTAGTAAATTTACTTTAAACTTTAGTAATAATTAATACATCTTCTTTAGTTATTGTCTCACTTAATACGATTTCAAGTTCATCGTACGAATTCGTATTAGTAACGATGATTGGGGTTGTGACGGAATACCCTGCTTCTTCAATTTTATTGATATCAAATTCAACAAGCAGATCCCCTGCTTTAACTTTTTCACCTTGTCCGATATGTGCTTTGAAGAATTTACCGTCTAATTGAACTGTATCCATACCAATATGAATTAGTATTTCCGCACCGTTACCTGTTGTAATACCTATTGCGTGTTTTGTTTTAAAGAGCGTTGTAACTACACCATTTGCAGGTGCGTACATTCGACCTTCATTTGGATGAATCGCAACACCTTTACCCATTGCTTCCGAAGAAAAAACCTCATCTTGAACGGCTGATAATGGAACAATGGCACCGTTTATAGGGCTTAAAATATTTTCACCCTGTACAGTTATCTCTGCAATGGTGCGATCCAAATCATTTTCAACTAATTCTTCGTCATAAACTTCTTCTTGCATTTTCTTATCACCGACTACCGCTTCAGTATTTTCTTTTTGATTTATGCGACCGAAGAAGTATGTTAATACGAAAGCAACGGCAAATGCAATGACGATTGCAACCATCATGCCCCAAAACCCGCCGTCAATTCCAATTTCTGGATGAATAAATGTTGGGATTTTAAATACACCCAAAGGTCCTGCACTATAAAGTGCTGCTCCTGTCATTGCAATAATTGAACCACCTACAGCAGATCCGATACAACTCATAATAAATGGTGTCTTTAGTGGTAGTGAAATACCATAAATTGCAGGCTCTGTAACACCAAAGAATCCTGATACAAAGGCAGGAAGACTAAGTGTTTTTAGCTTTTTATTCTTGGTTCTTATCCAAACAGCAAGCACTGCGCCAATTTGTGCAAAAGATGCAGCAAATGTCATAGCAATTAGCATATCAAATCCTTGAACTGCTAAGTTATTGTAGTAAATCGGAATGATTCCCCAATGAATACCAAAAATGACTAATACTTGCCAAAATCCACCAACAATTATACCTGCAAAGAGTGGGGCGAATTCATAGCCTGTTTGAATTGCGAATCCTATGGACTGTGCTAACCATGTTGCGATTGGGCCAATGATGATAAATGTTAATGGCACAATGATGAGCAATGTTAAGAATGGTACGATAAATGACTTAACCACTTGTGGAATAATCGATGCAAACCTATGTTCAACTTTAGCTGCGAAGTAAGTGGATAGAATTATCGGTACCACCGAAGCCGTATAACTCATTAAGATAATTGGAACGCTTAAGAATGACACTTGTACTGGTGATTCTAATACGGTGCCACCGAATAATGTCATATATGGTTCGCTTTCTCCAATTGCTGCGAGATTTGGATGAACAAGTGCAGCAGCAATTGCCATACCAAGAAATGGTGTACCCCCAAACTTTTTCATCGCTGTATAACCTAAGAAAATAGGTAAAAATGTAAAGAATCCATCTCCAATGACATTCAGTATTTGATAAGTACCACTAGTATTTTCTAACCAACCTAGAGCGACAAACATTGAATTGAACCCTTTTATAATACCTGTGGCCATAAGCAACGGAAGAACTGGCAAGAAGATATTCGAGATAATATCTATGAAACTAGAGATTAGTCCCTTTTTCTCTTCACCTTTCCCATTATTGTTATCTTCCTGTTTGTCATTTTCAAACCCGCCTTCAGCAACTACTGCTTTATAAACCTCAGGAACATGGTTGCCGATAACTACTTGGAATTGCCCTGAACTTTCTCGAACGGTGACTACACCATCTTGTTCTTCTAAAGCTTTCTTATCCACTTCCCCATGATCCTTTAATCTGAAACGAAGTCTCGTAACGCAGTGAGTTACGCTATTTACGTTCTCCGTACCCCCGACTAAATCAATAATGTCTTTTGCCAATTTTTCATACTTCATAATCGAACACCTTCTCTCTACTTATGAATAATTGCAAATAAAAAACCTGAACCAATTTGAATAGCACATAGTCTTATGTGTCTTTCAAATCGATTCAGGTTATGCCCAAAATAGGTAACATTCCTTCATTTAAATATATAATTTTGTCGTTAATTAATTAACAATTACAATTTACCACTACTTTTCTACTAAGTCAATAAACTTTAAAACGTTTTCACAAATTAATCACGTATAGTTGTATCTTGTTGGCGATAAGTTACCCGGTGGATATGAACGGTTAAATAGACCTTTTCATCATTGGAAATTTCCCAATCATAATTCTTTTCAATATAGATGGCAATTCTTTGGGTGCATTGAAATGCTTCCATATACTTTTCTTTCACCTGTTTATATAGAAAATCATCGTACGTATTACCCGATCTTTCTTTTCGAATAAGACGGGTGGCAAAAAAACGGAGATGTGTTAAAAACCGTTCATAATTAATCGATTGCTCATCTAATTCGATTTTGAAATAGTATTTTACAATAGTTAGGATATTGTTTACCATTTCAGTAACTTTAACTGCTGCAGTCATATTTTCACCAGAAAGTTGGCTATTGACTAAATGCAATGCAATGGATGCTGCTTCATCTTCGGCTAATCTTACCCCTGTTTCCGCTTCTACAATGTCAAGGGCTTTAAGAGCAACTTGGAATTCCTGTTTATAGTATCTGCGTATTTCCCAAAGCAAAGGATTCTTTAGATCAATCCCTCTTTTATGCCTTGTAATCGCAAAACTCAAGTGGTCAGTTAATGCTACATATAAATAATCATCCAATTTATACGTGAGATGCATTTTGGCTAATTCAAGAATTTTGTAGGAAAGATCCAGAAATTTTCCGGGTGTATCTTTCATCAATTCAGCAAGCTTTAAAGCTACACTAGAACTTTCCAGCACAAAGGTTTTTTCAACTTTGGAAGCGTCAATTACTTCTCCAACCTTTTTCTGAAATGCCAAACCTCTGCCCATGACAACCATTTCCTGATCTAATTCATTTTTAGTCATTACCACATTATTATTTAATACCTTCGTAATTTTCATTTATATCCACACCCGAAAGGCAAATTTGTATTTTGACTGATAAAAAACCTAGGTGAACTAAAATTGTAGACAAAAAGTCCCACTACAACTTCAATTAACCCAGGTTTTGCCTGCCAAACAGTAACAATCCTTTAAGTTTACTATATTTCATTATAAGTGATTGCGGTTTCAAATGCAACGGATAGGGATACAGCTAATTCACACATAAACATTTGATCAAAATACTTTCTTTATTTTGCACTTAATTGATCCCCGCTAAATATCTTATAAAACACTTACTAAACTAAATCTTCTTGACCCTGGTTTTTCCTGAAATTCACTATTGTCTCATTTATCCGGATCAGTTTTTCCTCCAGTTCCTCCAATTCATTTAACTCATTTAATATTTCTTTTTTCATTTCTATCTTTTTCAAGCATATATTAAGATACGTACTGATATTTCCAACCTTATCCGTTAATTCCATCAATCCATATCTAACGGAATCCACCTTTTTCATACCGGAAATAACTGTTGATGGCTCATAATAATAAAGAAAGTCATCTATATCCATATTATCCTTTGCCTTATTGCAAGCAAAGCAAGCAGGAACGCAATTCGAAAAGGAAGATATTCCCCCATGGTTTTTTGGAAAAACATGATCAATTGTGTCAGCATTTTCTCCGCAGTAAATGCATCTTTCACCGTATCTCCTGAATACCAATTTTCGAAACGTTTCTCTATCAAAGTATTTTCGAATCAGTCTGGGGTGCACAATATATGCTACCTTACCTTCAACTAATTGAAGCGCCTTCTTATAGGGTACAAAGTAGCTAAATGATTTGCCATTTGACCTTTTTCCTCTCACCTCGATTTCAGACTCTTTTTCAAGCTCCGGGATTTCGGTTATCTTTGCTTCTAACATTGCATTTTTTATAATGTTGCATTTCCTGCAATATGATCTCCATTTTTTCTTACTCTTTTTCGAGAACTCTAATACAGACAAGCTCTGCCCACAAATTCTACACACTTTCGTCCTGTCCAAGACACTCTCCGCCCTCCTGGTTCAACGTGATTATTTAGGGTCACGCATATATCTATCTCTTAATTAGATGGAAATAATATGTTGTATGGTATTTTACTTTGAAGATGTGGTTCGCTGATTTTCCATGAAGACATGCCGCTCTATTTGTAATGCAACGGAAAGCACGTGGATAAATGCTTCTTGTATTGTAGCGTTTTTCAAATGCATTTCGAAGTAGGAATGTAAATGTACTGCAATATCTTTTCTTGCATTGTAATCAAAATGATAAAAATCAATTATTGGAAAGTATAGTGCATCACCTATTGGTATTAAGGTTCCTACGACAATTTCCCCTGTTTTAGGTGGTATAGCTGCAGGATCATACACAATGACATCCAGCGTCTTTTCTGTCAGTATATCAACAACAATAAGAACCCGATCATTATATTTATGACCAACATGATAAAATTTGGGAACTGCTTTATCCCATTCCCTCAGCCAAGATGTAATCAGAGGTTTGTTGTTAAGTAATTGACTATTACTAGCAATATAATCCGCTACACAGCTCATCTGCTTATCTTGACTTGCATGATAAGACATCTGCCACCAAAATATATTCTTCTCCAGAGCTTGCCGCTTCTCTTCTCTCGGAAAATGATCATCTACATATTCCTTCATTACTGGGTAGTGTGCTGCATAATAGTGTTCCAAGGCATATTTCGTAAAATCATTATATACCCCATTTAACAATTCATACCTTACTTCATCAGAAATAGGATAATCATGCCGGAAATGTTTCGCTTTGGATTCAGACTGTGCAAACTTCACTACCTTATTCATTGTCTTTATCTTTTTCATTTTATCCTCCCTTTCATTTGTCTTTGTATATAATTCGACATAAATTTCTATATTCCTCTTTACTTGCGATATTTTATGCTTTGAACTTTTTTTTCATTTTAAAAGAAATGACCAATGCAAAACTGTCTTGTTCAGTGATGATAGAACAGTCCCAACATCCCAAACGGATAAATTGAAACAATAAGTTCACCTTTTATGCCATTTTGAGAAATTTGTTGCATCAGAATAAAAAATACAATGTACATGATTTGGCAATTAGAAGGAAAGGGAAAATCAATTTTCGTTCTGAAACAACAGCGTAAACTTAGAAGTGATTGTCCATGGTACGCTAACTGTGCAGATGGTGCCCTAAAGGCTGGATTTTTCTCATCCATCACAAGAGTACTACCATGGACACAAACAAATTCAAGTGTGGTGGTCTTCATTAAATAGCTAATAAAATTCTATATTTAAATTTATCTGATTTCTCGACATAGAGCCATCTCAACGAAAAACCTTCTTTTCAATTGTGTTCTTTTCAACTTCTTTTATGTCTATTTCATAACCAATTCCGGGTTTATTGTTTACAGTAAGCAGACCATTTTCGGCTATTACTTCTGGCTTAATTATATCTTTCTCCCAATACCTGGAGGAGGATGCTGTGTCTCCTGGAAGTGTGAAATTTGCCAGAGATGCGATGGCGATGTTATGTGCTCGTCCAACCCCTGATTCAAGCATACCACCACACCATAACGGGATGCTTGCTTCTTCACATAAATCATGGATTTTCTTCGCTTGAGTTAAACCACCAACACGCCCGACCTTCATATTTATAATTTTCCCACTGCCAAGTTCAATTGCTTGGCGTGCATCTTCATAGGAATGAATGCTTTCATCCAAACAAACAGGTGTTTCAATTTGTTTTTGTAATTTTGCATGATCAATCAGGTCCCCAGCTGTTAATGGTTGTTCAATCATCATCAGATTAAATTCATCCATCGCCTTTAATGTTTCCATATCTTCCAGCGTATAGGCAGAATTGGCATCGACCATTAATGGAATATCTGGATAATGCTTGCGTACTTTACGCAGAACTTCCAAATCTTTTCCCGGTTTAATTTTAATCTTAATTCGCTTGTAGCCTTCCTCTGTTTTTTTCTGAATAGCCTGCAGCAAGTCTTCTGTATTATCTTCAATTCCTAGGCTTATACCTACCTCAACCGACGATTTACTACCACCTAATACATTAGAAAGTGACTCCCCTTTTGACTTGGCATATAGATCCCAAACAGCGCCTTCTAATGCTGATTTAGCCATGTTATTCCGCTTATACACGTTAAAGAAATCTTGAAGCTCATCCGGATGCCCAAGCTCCTTATTGATAACTAAAGGAATAAGAAATTTCTCCAGCATGTACCAACTTTGTTGAGTAAATTCTTCACTGTAAAGCGGTCGCTCAGTCGTTACACCTTCTCCCCAACCAGACAGCCCTTCTTCATTCTTTACTTCCACTAATAAAAATTCTCGATCCTGTTCAGTGCCAAAACTTGTTGTGAAAGGATTCTTCATACGCATTTGTATTTTGTACAAAACAATCTCACTTACTTTCATATCTTTTAAACAGCTCCTTTTTTTAAATTGGACCCCAGTTCATCATCACTGCAATCGTTAAATAAACAATACCTATGGCAGACCAAATCAACACTAATGGAAATACAAACTTAATCCATTTAACCCATGAAATACCCGCAATTGCTAGGTTTGCCATTAAAATTCCTGAAATGGGTGTGATGACATTGGAGAACCCGTCCCCCATTTTATATGCCTGAACAGCAACCTGGCGTGGTATTTCCATAATATCTGCTAGTGGTGTCATAATTGGCATGACAATCGCAGCCTGTCCACTTCCAGATGAAACGATAATGTTAAAAAGTCCATTTGCTATAAACATAACAATGGCTCCCATAACACTTGTGAATGGTGACATGACATTTGCCATGCCTTGAACTACCGTGTCAAGGATTTGTCCATTTTCTAATACAACTACGATAGATCTAGCCATACCGATAATCATTGCACCATAAACAAGACCTTTACATCCATTAAAAAACTGTTCCACCAACTCATTTGGACTAATTTTAGCAATCAATGCTGTCCCAATTGCAATGATTATAAACATTGCCGCCATTTGGTTTAATGACCAACCAAATTGGAATACACCGAAGATATAAATCCCAATCCCAACTGCAAGCCATAGTAAAACAAATTTATGAATACCATTTAATTCCGTTGGTACTTTATCCATACTCTTTTCATCATACTTCGGAAAACGATTGTCACCTAATACACTTTTTCCAGGATTTTTTTTCACTTTATTCGCATACCACCAAATATAACTAATTGTGGCTGCCAATACGGTAAGATAAATAAGAATTCGATAGCTAATACCTGAGAAAAGTGGTACCTGGGCAATCTGTTGTGCCATTCCAGTAGTTAGTGGATCCAAGAATGCCGTATTAAAACCTGCATAGGCTCCAAGGTAAATAATCGAAACGCCAACTACTGCATCAAGCTTCATGGAACGGGCGAGAATGATACCAATTGGTATAAAGGCAATAACCGCATTTACGATAATCCCCAAAGCCCCAAAAATGGAAAATAATGCACAAACAATAATAATAAGTAAATATTCCTTGTCCTTCGTCTTGTTAATTGTTTTCATAATCAGAGCATCAATTGCCCCTGTGTACTCAATTACTGCAAATGCTCCTCCAATTATTAATACTAAGAAAATAAGAGAAGCAGATTCAATTAGACCTTGCTGGATCGAAGTGAAAACTCCAATAACTGATGTCGGATGTTGTTCGGTACTTTCATAACTATCAGGAACTACTGTTGTTATCTCATCCACTGTTTCTCGCTCAAAGCTGCCTGCCGGAATAACATATGTAGCAATTGCAGCCAACAACAAGATAGCAAACAATATTACATAAGCATCTGGTAAAACTAACTTCTTCTTCTTTCTTTCTATTGGCTTCTGCTTGTCATTCATATAACTCCTCCTATTTCAAATAATTGTCGAAAGATTTTCAACTTGCATATGATTATAATAAAGTATATAATTTATTGCAAGATAAAATATTGTAAATACTTTAAAAAGGTGATACTTATGAAACCCGATTATGTAAAAAAAACGGAATCCTATTTTCCCACTTTGACAAAAGGGCTGAAAAAAGTTGCCGATTCCTTACTCTCTGACCCTATGATATTTGCTATACATTCTGCCAAAAAAGTAGGAGACACGATTGGGGTAAGTGAAACAATGGTTATCCGATTTTGCAATTCAATTGGGTACACCGGATATACTACATTACAAAAAGAAGTAAGAAAGCACCTATTAGACTTAAATAATGCTTCACTTGAAGAAACATCGGAATCAAGCAATGCCACCAACCACTTTGCGGAAAGTATCCTGAAAGATATGGCTAACCTGAGAAGCAATGTCGATAAATTGGAAGTCAAACAAATTGAGGACTTAGTTGAGACCATTATTAGTAGTGAAAAAGTGGTTATTGCAGGATACTACAATTCCTTTGCATTCGCTCACTGGTTTAATTTCAATTTAAATTACATAATAGGAAATGCATCTCTTTATCGACCAGAAACAGATGCTGGATTACTGGATTTATTACCAGAAAACGCATGTGTTATTGTGTTTTCATTCTACCGATACGCCCTGGATACCATTAGACTTGCAGAAGAGGCGAAAGAAAAGGGTATTAAAGTATTAACCATTACGGACTCTCGCGTTGCACCAGTTGCGGAATTTGCTGAAGTTGTAATCCCAATTACCATTACCGAGAGCAGAATCATTAGTAAAGGACCTGTTACATTATCGGTTATCAATTCCATTTTATTTGAAATCATTCAACGTGTAGAAGAACGTGGCAAGATTCACTCCACATTCAAATATTTTATAAAGGATGGCGAAGATTAATATGGCTAAACTAGAACAACAGGTAAAAGACACATTTGATTACCTTCATAATCATGCAGAAATTAGCTGGGAAGAAACCGAAACAACGAAATATATCGAAACAATTTTACGGGAAAATGATTGTACTGTGACAACCTTTGATGATTGCACTGGTGTGATCGGTGAGTATGGAAATTTCAATAAGAACCTTCCCGTTGTAGCCATTCGTGCAGATATTGACGCACTTTGGCAGGAAGTCAACGGCAAGTTCCAACCAAACCACTCCTGTGGACATGATGCCCATATGTCGATGGTTTTAGGATTATTATGGATGGTAAAAGAAAACCCTTCATTGATAGATAAAGTAGCATTGAAGTTTATTTTCCAGCCAGCAGAGGAAAAAGGCTCCGGCGCTTTAAAAATGATCGAAAAAAATGTAGTCGATAATGTCGATTACCTATTTGGGGTACACCTTCGTCCCAAACAAGAATCTGAAATGGGTCGAGCCACTCCAGTCATAGTCCATGGTGCAACAAAAATGTACAGCGCAGAAATTAAGGGCCATGATGCACACGGAGCACGACCGCATTTAAATAACAATGCAATTGAAATTGCAGCACAACTTGTTAACCTGCTAGGTAAAATCCATCTCGACCCGCGTGTCCCACATTCAGTTAAGATGACGAACATCCAAGCCGGTGGAAAAAACACAAACATTATTCCCGGAAACGCATCTTTCTCATTAGATATGCGCACACAAAATAACGAGCTGATGGAAGAACTGGAAAACAAAGTGAACAGTATTTTCGAAGCCATGAAAAATTTATATGATGTCGATATTGATATAACAAATATTGATGGTATTGCAGCAGCCAAAACAAATGATGAAGCAATAGCGGTCATGGAAAATGCAATCGCAAACACACTGGGCAAAGAAAATGTAGATCAACCACTGGTAACCCCCGGTGGAGATGATTTTCACTTTTATACCATTAAAAAACCAGAACTAAAAGCGACTATGCTTGGTCTTGGATGTGATTTACAGCCTGGACTGCATCACCCGAACATGACATTTGATAAGGAAGCATTAATGAACGGCGTAAATATATTATATGCAGCAATAAAAAAGGTATATGGAATAAAAAAATAAAACCGTTTTAGGAAAAATGGATCTTTCACAAAGTACGGGGAAATTAATAGGGTTGTTTCTTTATATACACATTATACCGGTTCCTAATAAACCAACTGATTGAACCGGAAAAACAAGGTTAGTAGAAGCTAAATTGGAATTAGTTCTCGTTTAACTGGAATATCACTTTTTACGATCGTTTTTTATCTCACCACACTTAAGGCAAGGTTTTTCGTAACGTATATAGTCGTTTCGTTGCAGTGTACGGTATCAGTGGATTAAAAATAAGGTAGAACCTTAATATAGAAAGGATCAACCTTATTTCATCCCACTCTCACGTCTAATTGAGACAGTCTTATCCAACTTCTTACCCTAATCATTCAAGGTACAGATCATCAAAACTCGGAAAGTGATCATTTGTCCGCAAAAATTTATAAGTCTTTTGCAATTCCTCATTGGGCTTAACTCCTGATTGAATGGCATGGTTATATTCTCGTCGCCATTCGTCAACACAATTATATGTTTTAAGTACATCAAGAAGCTTATACAAACGTATTTCTTCCCTTGTTTCTAAATAATTTTCTTTCCAATAGGTGATGGCTACCTCCCACTCATGGAGAGCTGTATACAATTGAAAAACAGCCTCAACTATCCTATTGACTTTTCCTTCAAATTGATAATTCCCCATTTTGGTCTTCGATTTTTGCTGTTCTATTGCTAATTTTAATTTCTTCGCTTCTTCTATCGCAACTTCTGTCAATGGAGGTGTTGGTAATAAATTTACAAAGACTTCAACTAATTCCGTCAGATCATAACCCGATTCATCTTGGTTATCCAGTATCAGACTGAGGCTGCTCTTCACCCACGTTTGTGGTTCCTCCACTCCCTTCTTCATTCTCAATGTTTGTTCCAGAAAGGATTCTTGCGGAATATTAAGTGCTACAAACGGTTCATCACTGACGAACATGTAGTACCCTGTTGCCTTGCAAAATAACCTATATAACCTTTCCATACATTCAGCTGCTTCTTTACGATTTTCAGGATTTTGATAGGCTGAAATCAAGTCCTTGTAAAATCGTTTAGCAGTAAACCGCCATTTTGTGCGTTCTTTTTTGGATATCACCGAATTGGGTGCTAAATAATAGTCATTCTTCGCATCCTCAATAAATGTTTCAATGTCGTCGGATAGGAGACTCATATCAGGTGTTTCAACCTGGCCATTTGCCAATTTTCGTTTCTTTTTTAAAAATTCCGGATCCTCGATCAGCTGATCAAGCTCCTTGTCATCCTTTATTTTTTTTGGAACTGCCTTGTACATTTCTACTACAAGCATCTGTAATTCCTTCTGTGAATAGGTTTGAATCTGTAAACGTAAATCTTTTACTTTCAAAAAAATCACACTCCCCATTAGAATTAAAGTTTTAGAACAATCCCCTTATCCAAAAGCGAAGTATTGTTCATCACCTTATAACCTAAAGTCAAATGCCCTGCCCAAAACATTTTTTATACTTTTTCCCACTCCCACATGGACACGAATCATTTCGGGCAGTCTTATTCGTTTTTACTATCGGCTTGTTGGTTGAAGGAATTTTGAACTGTTTTGAATTAGACCGTTGCTCGAAAATGGAATTTCTTTTCGATAGTGATCTTTCACGTTCTTTGTAAAATGCTGCCCAATATTGCATTTTATTGATTGTATCATCAATAAAATCATAATGACCAAGCGACAAGCTCTCATTTAAAACCTCTTCTTTATCTCTTGTTAATGTTTGTTTGACACTATCGAGACCAATCGTCCAAGTAACTACAAGGTCAGCCTCAAATATCTTTTCTATCAAATCGTACATTTGATCGGGGTATAGCTGTCTTGCGCAGATAATAATCTCCGAAATAAAAAAATTACTGGAATCAGGTGTTTTCAACTGTTTTTTTAACAATTCCTCAAAATATGCTAATACTTGCTCTCTATCCATTTTTCCATGTAATACCAGTGTTACGAGCGCTATTAACCCCTCGGTGCGCGCATATTCGTTTGCATTTTGGTCTTCTATTAATTCTTTTAGCTTTTCAGTATCCAGGACAGTAAAAAGTTTTCGAGCAATAAGAAGCCAGCCAATCGTCATCAGAATCAGGAATTTCCTGCTTGTTTTGAATTATTTTTGTTATGGGTAAATGCGGCTGACGAGCAAACATGCGAAAAATAAATTTGCGCAGATAAGCCATCACTGTAGCCTCCGAGACGATTGCTTTAGACGGGTTCTCAGATAGCGAAAGAAGTGCAGACGACTCCGATTTGAAAACTGGACGGCGATTAATTGTAACATGCCCATGGCGATGCAACTGCACATAACAAAGCCCTCGATGGCTTTAATGGTTTGTTGTATGTTTCTCCGTTCTTTCGGATCAGTGACTTGATCTACCGGATGAGCCTCTCCCTTCTTTAGATACCTGTTCAGCTTCGGCATGCATTTTCACCAGAATTGATAGCCGAATGCTCCAATGGCTTGCTTCATTTCCCGGAAGGTACATTCGATTTTGAAACGGCACCCATACAAACGAATGATGTCGGTGGGTTCCAGCGTCAAATCAGTGCTCACCAAAATGGAGGGCTGTCCGTCCAATTTCACCAGCACAAAACGAAGTTCCTGATAGAGACCTTATCCCCATAGTAAATCCACGCATAAGTACTGGACGGTTTGCTCTTTACCGTACATCTTCACTTTTGCCGTTTGAAACTCATCTGTGCGGTTTTGAAAAAGGGGCTTCAGTTTGATCGTTTTCCCTTTTTTCCGCGGGCGTCCCCGTCCTTTCTTTTTCTCGGGAGGGTGTTCATAGGCTACGGCATTCAACTTGGCCTTGGTCACAAGATGTGTATGGGCGGCTTCTGACTGGTTCCATTGATTCAAGCGCTTTAAAGCAGGAACGGATAGAAAGTAGCGATCGAGAAGTAGCAAGGCTTTCCCAAACACTTTCGTGGTTTTCAAGCCCTGATCGATCATTTGTACCACATGGGATTCCTGCCGTTCAGCTGGGTTGATCCAGCTGAAAATGGTTTTGACACCGTCTTGAGGATTTATGAATAAGGGCAGACAGAACCACTTCTTTGGTGTACCCATTAGGATACCGGTGGTACCAAATAGATGACCGAAAATATATGTTGCTTTGGAGGAATTCTCTGACTCCTGATGAAGTTTCTTAACACCAGGCATACGCCGAGCCTCCTTGGACTGTTTCATGCCATCCCCTACAAGCACCACCCGCCCATTGAGGTAAAAAAGGGGAGCGATTCGCTTGACCACTTTAAGCCACGTCAACCGCAGGGATTCCAGTGACCATGCGGAGGAGCGAAAGAAATGAATCAGTGTTTCGTAACGACGAGCGGGCAAACCAAGATCACGCATAATCGAAGTCACTCCTAAATGATCCGAACGTAACATCAAACCCGTAATGATGATGACAAACCAGTGGAAGGTTTTTCCCGGGAAAAGCATGGACGAAATTCACAAAGAATAGAATTGATATATTTTAACATAGGTATGGTCAATCGCATGAAAATAGGGTACACTTTCACTATAATCCTTTCAGCGATCTAATCTCCTTTCCGACAGTTAGGATATTAGTATATTTCGCCAGAAAGGGTTATTTTTCCTGCTTTTTCCTGTTAGAACTTTTCACTGTCCAGTTTGGATACATATGAATATTTATTTCTTCAGGTTGAAGCTCAAGGACAGTTCATCCGCTTCCTTTAAAAAGAATGAATCAAAAGAACCGTCCCTGTGCTTCACACCTGTGCTTCATATAACTTCTTTAACTCTCTCAAAAATTATGTTCGCCATAAGCTTATGACCTTGCTCATCAAGGTGCATATAATCAATAGTATTCATTGATACAGTTTCACTTGAATCTAAAAAATAAATAGCTGTTCCTGCTAATAATTGTTTTAAATGACCGGGTAGTTCCTTTGATTTAACATCACAGTCTCTCCCCATTGGTAAACTAACATTTGTTTGCATATATTTCGGGTTTATATGAGGTGGAGCGACAACTAATACATTGGGATTGCTGCCATCTTTTCCAGTTTCAGTGCTTTTAACTTTTTGAGCAAGTCGCGTTATTCCTTGGGCGATGTTATATGCAGTCATGCCAAACCTTTCCTTTGTATCATTTGTGCCCAACATAATGATTACAAGCAGTAATGGTGCATGACTTCTGACACAGGGATGAACATAATCTAAACCATTTAACCCCTCTATTAACGGATCGTCCATAACACTCGTTCTTCCAGGCAAGCCTTCTTCCACAACCTGATAATCATCTCCTAACATTTTTTGTAATAGGCATGGCCATCGAATCGCTTCAGAATATCTGCCCATACTTTCCGCATGAAAGCCCCATGTATTTGAATCACCAAAACAGACAATACGCTTTTTCATAATTTCTTGACCTCCAACACATCATTTAATTTGCCTTTTTTACCGTTTTCTCATGTAAAAAACAAAAATCACCCCAACAATCGTTAGCAGTGATTTTTGACATGAGTATCAAAATAATGCATGTAAACTTATTCAATCCTTTACTCTCCTATTAAAGTCTTCAACTGATACACAGCACCCTGCAAGTTAGCATCATTGCCATTCTGTGCGAACTTTAACTCTAAGGATCGCTGAAAGGAAGGCATAATTCGTCCATCGACACATTTTTGCAACTTATCGAGTAAATAGGCTCCCTGTTCAGAGACGCCACCGCCAATCACAATCAATGAAGGATTGAATATGTGGACAAGCGATTTAATTCCTAATGCGATGTTATCAATCCACTGATCTATGATCCATTCCGACACGTCATCTCCATTTTGAGCGTTGTTAAATAACTCTGGTAATGAGATTTCTTGTTTTAATTTATGATGTGCACGTCGCTCCAAAGCTTTGCTCGAAGCATATTGTTCATAGCATCCTTTATCCCCACAAAGACAAGCCTCTCCACCAGGATAGAGTGTCATATGCCCAAATTCCCCAGCAGAATAAGCGGCTCCATTATAAACTTGACCATTTATAATAATCGCTCCTCCAATACCGGTTCCGAGTGTCATACAAAGAAATTGATCATTATGCTGAGCCGCTCCTAACCAATATTCACCGATAGCTGCACAGTTGACATCGTTATCCACCACTACCGGTAAATGAAACGCCATCTCCACTTCTTTCTTTATATTCAAACCAGTATAACCAGGGAGAGAATCAGTGGCATGAATGACACTTCCCTCCTGTTTATTAATTTGACCAGCTGTACTAATGGCAATTCCGTCAAGCTGGTATTCCTTTTGCAGTGTTTTGGCAAGCTCTATTAATTGAGCGATAATGGCTATGCCGCCTTCACTTGCTTTTGTAGGAACTTTCGATTTAAAGAGAATATCCCCTTGTGCATTGATCACACCATATTTAATATTTGTACCACCGATATCAAAAGCACCCGCTATCATTTTTGTTCCTCCATTCATGTTTTACTCACTAGTTCAAGATGTCTACAAGGAAGGTCGATAGTTCAGGGAAGAAAATCAGTGCAAGCATCACTACCACGATCGGAACTAAGAATGGTAGGACTCCTCGATACATCGTGCCCACCGGAATATTACCAACCCGTGATACAACAAATAAGGCCATTCCCATTGGTGGTGTCAAAATACCGATCATTAAGTTCAGGATAACAAATGCTCCAAAAAAGATCGGATCAATGCCAACACTTGTTACCATTGGAATTAACACTGGAACAACAAGCACGAGTAAGGCAAGCGCTTCAATAAATGTTCCTAGAGCGATCAATAGTACACTGATTAACAAGAGTAGAAGAATCGGATTCTCTGTCACCCCTAAAAATGCATCAGCAACTTTAATTGCTACTCGCTCTCTGACCACGAATTGTCCAAAAAACTCAATAGCTGCAAGCATGAGGACAACAACACCAGTCATCTTCATAGCTTCCACGAAATTATCATATACTTTTTTCAATGTTAGCTCTTTATAGACAAAGAACCCTAGGAATAAAGCGTATACCGTACTCACAACGGCAGCTTCTGTCGGTGTAAAAAATCCCGAGAAAATCCCAACGATAATAATGATCGGTGTCAGCAATGCCCAAAAGGCCTTCCGGAAATTCTCCCAGATTACTTTAAAACTGACTCGCTCTAGAACTACATATTCACGTCTTTTCGCCATTATATACGTTGTAATAAATAAAGCGATTGCAATCATAATTCCGGGTACCAACCCTGCAATAAACATAGAAGCAACCGAAACATTAGCAATTGCTGCATAGATAATCATGTTCAAGCTAGGCGGTATAATCCCACTAAGAATCGCTGTAGCTGCCGTCAAACCACCATTAAAGTCATCATGATAGCCTGCCTTTCGCATCGTTCTAATCTCTAGCTGACCAAGCCCACCAGCATCTGCCAGGGATGAACCAGACATGCCAGAGAACATTAAGCTAGCAGTAATGTTCACATGACCTACTCCACCAGGTACATGCCCAACTAAGGACATAGCAAAATTGAAAATACGGTCTGTAATCCCAGAAGCGTTCATCAACGTACCAGTTAAGATGAAGAATGGAATTGCTAATAGCGTGAAGTTATTGATCCCATCAATTAATTGCGCTCCTGAGGCAAATACCAGGTTCCAATCTCCCATTAAAAAATACGCAAGTGCTGCAATAAGTAACGTGAATCCGACTGGAATACCGATAAACAGTAATACTATCCATAGAATAAAAATGATAGCAATTTCCATTTACTTCACCTCCGCAGCTTTACTTTTGCGCCATTCCTTAACCAAACGTTCAATTAATCGATAAATCATAAGCAGGGTGAGAATTGGCAGTGCTGCATACATGTAAGCATAGGATATTTGCAATGTAACAATCGTCAAATGCTCTTGTCTTTCTACAATAGGTATACTAATACAAAACACTACGATCAGCGCAGCAAGAATCAATAATTGGTTAAATGTATACACCCATTTTTGTGCTTTAGCTGGGAGTTTCTTAAGGAAAACATCAATCGATACGTGGCTGTCATCTTTTATACAAGCTACAATTCCTAAATAACCCGCATAAATAAATAGCAGTTTACTTAACTCCTCTGTCCACACCAAGGGTACACCTATTCCTTGGCGTGTCAGAGTTTGTACAACTAAAACAACCAGCATGATGACAAACAGTGCGGTGCCGATAATTTCCTCAAAGTTGTCATGAAATTTTTTCAACATAAATAATCACCTTCACGGTTGTTTATTGGCGTGCTTCTTGAATCATTTCCATATACTCTTTTGCGCCATCACCAATTTTTTCATAGTAGTTAGGGTATGCTTCTGAAAGTGCTTCTCTAAATTCAGTTAAATCAGGTTCTGTGATGGTTACACCTTCTCCTTCAAAGAACTCAATTAATTCTGCTTCCTCTGTTTGGAACAATTCTGTGTGATGGTCTGTAGCCTTATCAATACCTTCCTCCAGGATTTGACGCAGATCATCAGGAAGCTCCTGCCACGTCTGTTCACTGACCACATAAGTATTGTCATTCACAACATGATTCGTTAAAGCAATGTAATCCTGTACTTCATGGAAGCTTTGTGCACGAATTGCAGATAATGGATTCTCTTGTCCATCCACTTGTCCAGTTTGTAGTGCAAGATAGACTTCTCCAAATGCCATAGGTGTCGGAGTCGCTCCTACATATTCTGCATAATCTAGTAATGTCTGTGCTTCCGGTACACGAAGGCTCATCCCTTCCATATCTGCTAGTTTGTTAATTTCTTTGTTTGAAGATGTTACACGTGTCCCATTATATGCACTGTCAACTACACGTAGTCCATGCTCGTCGATTAATTCATTACGCAATTCTTCACCAAATTCTGTTTCATAAACAACCCGTTTGATGTGATCAAAATCTTCAATCACATATGGTACCGCACATATGGTACCGCCAATAACTCAGCGCGTGGGAGCCATTCACCAAAACGTCCCATTTCTGATAATGTAATATCAAGAGAACCATCTGACAGTTGCCCAAGCATGGAAAGGTCATTACCAAGTTGTGCATCTGGGTAAATGGTGATGGTCATTTGTCCATCACTTGCTTCTTCTACATAGTCTGCAAGAAATTGAGCTGCCTCATATTCATTGGACTGTGTATTCGGTTGCATACCGAACTGTAGTTCAACCGGTTCACCTGTGCTTTCCCCATTGTCACTATCTGAAGAACTATCTGACGTACTATCTTCTTCACTATCTCCACATGCCGCAAGAATTAGTACTAGTGCTAAAGTTAACATGAAAAACAATTTTTTCTTCATTTAATTTCCCTCCCTAGTTATGTTCGATTCATTCATTTTCATTGAAAACTTTTTGGTTATGTTCTGTGGTCTCGTAATGGCACTACCTACTACTACAGCTGAAGCTCCAAGCATAAGAGCTCGCTTTGCCTTTTCGGGTGTGTCAATATTTCCCTCTGCAATCACCGGTAAATCACTTGACTTAAGGACTGCTTCCAACGTCTTTAGAGGTTCGTCATCTTCTGTATAAGACGTATATCCGACTAGGGTTGTACCCACAATATCCACACCACATTTTTCAGCATGGATTGCCTCTTCTGCCGTTGACACATCCGCCATGAACTTTTGCTCTGGGAATCGTTCCTTTACCTTTTTGAAAAAGGATTCAAACGTTTCATTGTTCGGGCGAATTCTATCTGTTGCATCAAAGGCGATGACATCTACACCTTCTTCATACAGATCCTCTACTTCCTTAATCGTTGGTGTAATTCGAACCTCACTGTCGTCATAATCCTGTTTAATGATCCCAATTATCGGTAAATTTACTTCCCCTTTTATCGCTCGGATATCAGCAACAGTATTGGCTCGTATACCACTTGCTCCCCCTTGATAGGCAGCCAGTGCCATTTTAGACATAATAAATGAACTATGAAGCGGTTCATCTTCTAAAGCCTGACAAGATACAATTAGTTTTTTACTCATCTGCTAAACTCCTACTAAGGTGATTTATTCTCCTACTGATAGGAGATCGATAATTTTTTCTGCTTTTTTCTTTTCCTCTTCACTAATTTCTCTGAAAGGAAATTTCATATATCCTCCATCAACGCCCTGTTGTTTTAAAACATGTTTAATTGATTGATAAACACCAACTTCTTCTAAAATCGAAATGACCTTATTCATTCGATTTTGAAAATCACGTGCTTTCGGAAGATCTGAGCTTTGTACGGCATTAAATACTTTAGTGGCTTCTTTACCAATGAGGCTATAAGTACTACCGATTGCACCATCTGCTCCAGATACAGCAAATTGAAGAAGCATATCATCTGCTCCACCGAAAAATACTTTATCAGGGTGCAATTCTTTCAACTTCGTCAGCTTCGAAAGATTTGGATCGGAATACTTAACACCAATGACATTTGGCAATGCTAATAGCTCACCGTAGTTCTCCATCGTGATTTCAGTTCCAGTAAGAACCGGAATCGAATAAACAATCATCGGATGATTCGTCTCTTCCGTAATTCGTTGATAGTAGGCTTTCATTTCTGCAAAATTGAATTTATAATAATACGGCGTAATTGCAGATAGGGCATCATAGCCAAGTTCTTTGGCCGCATTTCCTAACCTGACCGCCTCTTCGATGTTTAATGAGCCGATTTGTGCAATCAAGGTAACGTCATTTCCTGCTTCATTTTTGACAATTCGTAGGATCTCTTCTCGAGTACTCTCATCCATCAGAAAACTTTCACCTGTGGAACCGCCTACATATAACCCATTAACTTTCATTTCATCAATATTATGTCGAATCACCTCCCGTAGTCCTTTTTCATTGAGCGTTCCATCCTCATTAAACGGTGTCAACAAAGCTGTCATAATACCATTCATTCTATATACCTCCATCCAGCGGCAATTAGGTATCCGCTTTCATTCTTCATGATTTAGGTGTATCATAACAATATGGAAACAAATTATCAATAATTATTTTATTATTGGAGTTTATCTCCAATTAGGCTAACATAAGATATAAAGTCGCAAAAACGACGACCAAAAGGATACAATTAGAATCGAAGGAGGATATATATGGCTAATCAATTAGATGACAATACGGTGAATTTAAGTATTCTAATGGAGCAAAACAAAAACACATTTACAAAATCTGAGCAAAAGATGTACCAATACATCACGGAAAATTTTGAACAAATCGTTTATCAATCACTAACTGAATTGGCAATTGCTTGCCAAGTCGGGGAAGCTACAGTTTTACGTTTTTGCCGTAAATTAGGCTATAAAGGGTACCAGGAGTTCAAGCTGTCTTTGGCTAGAGAGCTTTCTATTCGGGAAAAAAGCAACAATGATGAGACATATATCGAAAAAGTGAGAAATAATATGATCCAAGCGGTTGATGATACGTACCAATTAGTCGATGATGATCAATTACAGAAGGCGATTGAACAGATTAATGAGGCAAAGACAGTTGTTATATATGGTATTTCATCATCAGGTATCGCTGGATTGGATATGCAGAACCGGTTAATGCGTATCGGGGTGAATATTCAAACCATCACAGATTCCCATACCCAGGTGATTCGCTCCAACTCCGTCAGCGATGATACGGTCATTATCGCAATCAGTCTAACAGGCAGTACGAAGGATATCATTGATGCCGTCAAGACAGGAAAGGACAATGGTGCAAAGGTGATTGCCATAACGAACTATATGAAGTCTCCGCTAACGCGATATGCTGATATTGTTTTACTGACATCTGCCAAGGAAAACCCATTGGACAGTGGTTCGCTTGTTTCAAAGATTTCACAGTTATATGTGATAGACCTTTTATGTACGGGAATTACAATGACAAATTACGAAAAAGCCAAACAAACAAAAGAACGAATCGCACAAACTATATCCAATAAGTTATATTAAGGGGGAAAACATGGATCCAAGGAAAGCTTTTGTCTTGATCTACATAGAAACTAACGAATCTTTCTGAAAAGAAATAGGAAGCATCCATTTATATTGATGCTTCCTTCGCTATATGTGCTTTGATTTATTGCTACCGCTTAAATACTGTACCTCGCAGTCGGGACTCCAAGCGCTTGTACTGCCATTCTGAGAAAAACACTAAAGCGTCTTTCCAGAAATCAGAAGTAGGATTTGAAGAAATCGGCGAAAGAGCCAATTTCGTTTTTACTTTCTTACTTCTTGAACAAAAGCGCTGGAGCTGAACGTGGGTGTTTGGGTATCTAAGTATATCCACAGCATTTGAATTTTATAGTTTCTTACGTCTGCATAGAAGGCCACCTTTACGGAAAAGATGACCTTCTTTAATTAGGCTTGTTGTTTCTGAAATGCGCTGGCAATCTTTTCCCGGCCCTCTAGGATATCCGGATGAAACTGGATGGACGCATTTTCACGAACGGATTCAACTTCTTTCATTGCTGCATCTATTTTCTCGTCAATGGATTTCGAATCACGGATCATTTGTTTCACAATGGATAAGCCGGCGAGCTTACCCTGTACCATGGCAACTTTAGAGCTTTCAATGCCTGTGATGTTACCTGCGACAAATAAACCTTCCACAGGCGTTTCCATCTGTTTATTATGGACAGGAACATGCCCACCCAGCTCTTCCACATATTGAAAAGGACAACCGATGACAGCCGCAAGTTCAGTTAACGGATAAAGTCCACCGGCGATACAGACAAAGTCCACTTCCACTGTCTTTTCGCTTCCTGAAATGGGCTCTCCATCAGATTTCACATCACATATCGTGACCGACTCGACTTTTTTTGTTCCATTTATAGAGACAATTGCTTTACGGATATGAATGGGCATGCCCCACATTTTCACACCGCGTTTCGGATAAAATGTAACCGCCATATTACGGATCCAGTTTATTTTGGCAAATTTACTTCCGAAACGAAGAAAAGCAGATGGAGCAAGATGTGCAATTCGTACCAATCCATCCATCACCTTCTTCGGATTACTGTGTTCAGATGTAACCGAATTTTTTACCGGCAACGCCATACTATGCAGTCCAACACCGGCCAGCTGTAGTTCCCTGGCAATTGCAGCGGATAATACATTCACACCGGCTATGATTCCTTTATTACCGACACGGACACGATGTACATTCGTCATGACCTGAGCAGCACCTATCGACATGACACCCGGCAGCGTCCAACCCGGAATCGGTGCTGCCGACTCGGCGGCCCCGGTTGCGATAAGCAGACTTTTTGCCGGAAACGTTCCTTTATTCGTATGTACGATAAATCCATTTTCCGTTTTTTCGATACTATGACAGGATACACCACATTGGATATCTGTATATAACGCTGTTGCATCATCAAGCAGCTTTTTGGTTTCTTCAATCCCGTTCCACCACTGTCCGTCAGGCTCCTGATGCAATTGACCGAGTAACCTACCACCCGGTTTTGGAAATTCATCCAGGACGGTTACATCCAGATTCCACTTACGGCAGGAAATCGCAGCAGATATACCTGCCGGACCAGCACCAATAATTACAACATCAGACATGATTATTTCCCACCTTATGATTATTTCTTTGCTCAAATTCCGTATATGTATGCGGCATGTTTTCACGGTGATCCACAAACGGATCTGCTTTCGGTTTACCGCTTTCCACTACCATATCTGGTTTCACTTCGGCCAAACAGGCTCGGACACCCGGAGTTTCATCAACGGTTACACGACACTCAAAACAATGCCCAATATTGCAATAAATACCCCGTGGTGATGCTGATCTTTCATGTACTCTAAGTGTACGGACACCATTGGCAAGCAGGGCAGAAGCGATGGTATCTCCTTCATATGCCTGATAGTCCTTTCCGTCAAACGTAAACATAAACGCTGTTTCTTTCTTTAATTTTCCCAGTACAGGGTGATCCATGATTCGATTATTTGTCACCTTTATTACCTCCTAACACGGATAATGATACCGGTCTGACAGGTGGCTGGACTTTCAGCGGGAGATCATTACCGGGTTTTTCTCCTGTTGCTTCTTCTAGAGCTGCATTGATTAGCGGTCTGCACGTACGTCCCCCGCAGTATCCCATGCCGGCGCGCGTACGCAGCTTCACTTCACGTGCTGAGCATTGATACGTTTCAGCAGTGTGTTTGATGTCTTCCAGTGATACTTCCTCACATCTACAAACAACCAATTTTTCCATGGCTCATTTCTCCTTTTATCATGATTTGAACAATTCCTGAATGTTAGCTTGTGCTTTTGGTTAAAAGATCGCTTTGAATTGTATGGTAAATGAATTGACAGATTCCACAAATCTATTCTAACATAGACGATAGATTAATTTTCACAAAAAAACAGAAAAAATGAAAGCTCTTTCTTCAATTTTTAGTAAAAGGAGATATACCATGGGAAATAAAAATCATGCTGATGTGGTGATTATCGGCGGTGGTATTGTCGGCTGTTCGATTGCCTATTACGTTGCAAAAGCCGGTATGGACTGTATGTTGATTGAAAAAAATGATATCGCAAGTGGTACATCATCCAGATGTGATGGTAATGTATCCATCGTTGACAAAGATCCTGGCTTTGACAGTCAGATGTCCTGGAAAAGTCAGGAGCTCATTGCTGAACTACAGCATGAACTAGAGCTGCCGTATGAGTACCGGGCACTTGGCAGTATCCTAGTATGTGACAACGATGACGAAGCAGAGGCAGCAAAGGAATGGGTGAAAACGCAAAGTGATTCTGGACTCAAGTTCAATTTCCTGACAAATGCCGACATACGCAAAGAGTCTCCGTATTTTGCCCATGATATTCCAGGTGGGCTGGAATGCGAAACAGACTCCCTGATTAACCCGTACTTATTTTGTTACTCTCTGATCGATAAAGCAAAAAAATATGGCTTAAAACTAAAGCTAAATGCAGAAGTGACCTCCATAGCAAAGAAAAAAGATTTTACTGTCGAGACATCGTCAGGCACCATCACAGCGAAAAAAGTTGTGAATGCAGCGGGAGTATGGGCACCGTTTATCGGTGAAATGCTCGACCTGAAGATCCCGATTGTACCGAGAAAAGGACATATTATGGTAGGATCCAGAGCAAACCCAGTGATGCTGCGGAATGTGATGGAATTTGGTTACTTAATGAATAAATTCGGTCGTCAGCGCAACGTTGATCCAATCACGGAGAAACACGGTGTTGCACTTGTTCTCGAGCCAACAGACAGCCAGAACTTCCTGCTTGGAAGCAGTCGGGAGTTTGTCGGCTATGACGAACAGGTAAATATGGACGTTGTCCGCAGCATCGCAAACCGGGCACTCCGATTCTTCCCTTCCATGAATGATTTTAATATGATCCGTACGTACACTGGATTCCGCCCGTTTACAGAAGACCATTTGCCGATCGTCTCCGCAGTAGATGAAATCCCCGGCTTTTATATCGCTGCCGGACATGAGGGGGATGGCATCAGCATGGCCTCTGTCACCGGAAAATTAGTCGAAGAGCTCGTGCAAGGAAAAGAAGAAACGATTATCCCGACAGATCCATTGAAATTCGAACGCTTTCAAGCCGCAACCGTATAATCGCTGATATGACTTTAGGGGGTGCATAACCGTGCACCCCCCATTTATTTTGCTCATGTACAGAGCCAATCATTTATTCCCACATGAAAGAATAATATCTCCATTTTGCAAGTCACACAACCATGAACAGGATTTGCTCCACCATTGGTGATATCCTAATAGTCCATAACAAACTAATGATGAAGTGCTGGAGAAATGGCCATCCTAATTAGAGATGAAAGTTGAGAGATAAAGCGGCTAAGTTGAGAGATACTGGGTGAAAGTTGAGAGATACAGCGGCTAAGTTGAGCGATACTGGGTGAAACTTGAGAGAAAATAAGGGAATTTACAATTATCTCTCAACTTTATAGGCTTTTCTCTCAACTTCAAACACTCTTCTCTCAACTTCATAAGTCCTTCTCTCAACTTTTCCTTATTTTAGCAAAAACACGAGTGAATTTTATACTTATCGTTATAAAAAAGCGGTTGCCGCAACCACGGAACAGGGTGTCCTCCTATTTGTGATGGATTTATAAGACTGCTGAGTGTTACATTTCTACCATCAGTTTTACCAGTATTTGTAATATGGTTCACCGTACCGGTTTGTAGAGTGAAATAAATAACAAATGGAGGGGTATTTTGCGACCTCTCCTTAATTAAATATATGAATAAATGTATGAAATGACATTTTGTTTACATTTATTAAGTCATTAAAGGCATTAAATGTATATAAAATGTCTAATAAAGTGAAAATTCATTCAGTGGGGGTATTACTGCCCGTGAATGCGTGGTAAGTATATTTACTATGTGAAATTACTCGTCAAGAACATATTTGGCTCTTTATAATAGAAATAACTTCAATTAATAAATCATCACGGATGGCTATAAAGGTCAGTTCCCCACAACGCTTATACTTTAACACAGCGAGGAACTGACTCTTTCAATGATGGCAATAACCCGAGTAAAAATCTCCAAAATTCAGCAGTGAATATAACAAATTTAAACCTTCAGGAAGTGCATGACCTTATATTTTACATACCTACCCATTAATTTCTGCGATCTAATCGACATCTTTATTATAACTAATCCCTTTCACCTGTATCTTCTAAGGGTATATAATTATATATTTCGCCAGATTTAGTAAGTTTGGTAAGCTTTTCCAACCAATGATAATAGACCATGGCATCATCGAGTTGTTGGTAATGCAGCCTAGCTTTTTCTCGCAATGCTTCATCTGTCTCACTATTTTCCATCACCTCATGAAGTTGATCTTGAGCCTTCTTAATACTAACCAAAAACATACTCACTTCTCGCTCCCATTTCATACCAAAAAATTGAGAGAAATAATTGAAGAAATTTTTTTCAGCCATGAAGGAATCTTTTCTTGAGCCTTTCTGCCATACCTTTTGAACGATATTGATTTCTTGAAGCTTCCTAACAGATGTACTCATGCTTGGTTTACTCATACCAAGTGCATCTTTCATTTCATCTAGGGTAATAGGTTGATGTTTAAAATACATGGTGGCATACAGACGTCCTACAGAAGGGGTAACACCATAAAGATCCATCGTTTCTGAAATCGTATTAATCATCATACTTTCAGCTTGGGCGATTTTTTCTTTGGCTTTTTCATTAGTAACATTATTTCGATTTTCTTCCATTGTGGCACCTCTTTTTACCGAAAATAAGAGCATTTTTTAATTAAATTGATTTATAATAAATTAAACGTTTCTTTCATTTTATAATCAGTATCACGAAGATGCAACTTAAATTTACCAAAAGCATTCTTAGAAATATCTCTCTTAAAAATTATTCTTCATGGAAAAGGGACGATTCTCTCATTGAATCGTCCCTTGCCTTACATTACTTCATCCATTTTTCAATTACATCCTGATTTTCTTCCACCCAAATTTGTGCACCATTAATAGGATTGTCTTTGTTTTCTTTAATCATAAGCATTAATTCTCCAAGTTGCTTGTCGCTTAAATTAAAGTTTTTCAACCAATTACTAACCTTTTCATGGTCTGCGTCAAATTCATCTCGGGTTGCCATATAAATTTTTTCAACTTCACCAAAGGTTTTTTTTGGATCTTCCAAGAACTTTAAGTCCACTTCAGAGAACACATAATGTGGTTTCCATAGCGGTGCAACGATCGGTTCTTTTTCTTCCACCGCATTCTTAATGGAGGTAATCATTGCTGCCGTACTGCTCGCAACCAATTCATAATCAAGACCGTATTCCTTGATTACATCTTGCGTTACCAACATTGTACCTGCCCCAGATTCAAAACCGATTATTTCGCCATCGAATTTTTCTTTGTTTTCATTTAAATCGCTAATGCTATTTATATCTTCCATATACGTTGGAACAGCCAAGCCAACTTTCCCATTTTCATACCATGGATCTTCGAAAAAATTAACTTCTTCTTTATACTGTTCATAGTAACTCTTATCTTGTACCGGCAACCAAATCTCCGGTGCCACATCTAAATCTCCTGAAGATAAAGCGGCCATCTGAGGACCCATTTCAAGAAGTTTGAACTCCACGTCATAACCTTCATCTTCCAGAATAGCCTTCCACAAATTGGTCACTGCAATATTTTCAGGCCAATTAATCTGTCCAATCGTGATTGTGCCACTGCTTTCATTCGATTCGCCAGAGGAACTGTCCGAATCGGCACTTCCACTAGTCGAACCACAAGCCGCTAGTACAAAAAGTATCATAGTAAATAAAATGAATGGAGTTATTCTGCGAAATTTCATTGATTATCAAACACCTTTCCAATTTATATTTTGGCAAACATCTAGTAAAAAGCACACACCTTTGCTTAAGGATGCTCGTAAATAATTTTGGATTACTACTTTCGCCCCCTTTATTAAATAAAATAAATACATTTAATAAATTTTAAATATATTACTATATGTAAATAGGTTAACGAAAGATTTTGATTTGTCAAATCGGAATATTTCGTTCATCTCGTTTCAATACTGTTGTAGCAAGGATGAAACAATTTCATATTTTTTCAATGTTTGACAAGTAATTATAAGTACTGTTAGGATAATTGTATTAATAAAATTTAATTTTTATTTAACAAATTTAATAATATAGTACCCAAAGGAGTGATGATTTGCGCTTACAAAGAATGTATATAAATGGTGAGTGGGTGAACGCCAAATCAGGAGAAACACGAGATATCATTAACCCATATAATCAAGAAGTCATTGCAACTGCTTGTGAAGGAAATGAAGAAGATTCTCGAGCAGCCATTCAAGCAGCAAGGGTAGCATTTGATGAAGGAAACTGGAGCACATTACCTGCCAGTGAACGTGGTGAGCTCGTTTACAGAATAGGTACATTGATTCGTCGAGACTTGCAGGAACTGGCTGAATTGGAGACATTGGATACAGGTAAAACAGTCCAAGAAAGCCGTGCTGATATGGCCGACATCGCTAACGTATTTTTTTATTTCGGTGGTTTAGCAGATAAAAACGGCGGTGATGTCATTGAATCACCGATACCAAACAGTGAGAGTAAAGTTGTTCGCGAGCCCGTTGGTGTTTGTGGTCAAATCACACCATGGAATTATCCTTTATTACAAGCCGCATGGAAAATTGCACCAGCGTTAGCAGCAGGTAACACCATTGTTATGAAACCGAGTGAAATCACACCATTAACAACGGTTAAAGTCTTTGAACTAATAGAAGAAGTTGGTATACCAAAGGGTGTAGCCAACTTAGTGCTAGGTTCCGGGGCATCTGTTGGCGCAGAACTATCTGCCAATGATGACGTTGATTTAATTTCATTCACTGGTGGCATTGATACTGGTAAAACCATCATGCAGGCAGCCAGTCATAATGTGAAGAAAATCGCACTTGAGCTCGGCGGAAAGAATCCGAATATCGTATTTGCCGATGCTGACTTTGAAACAGCGGTTGATCAAGCATTAAATGCTGTATTTTTCCATGCAGGACAAGTTTGCTCTGCGGGATCTAGGCTGTTAATTGAAGAGAGCATTCATGATGAATTTGTTGAAGCACTCGTTGAACGAACGAAACAAATCAAATTAGGCAATGGGTTTGATGAAGACACACAAAGCGGTCCGATGATTTCTGCAGAACACCGAGCGAAAATTGAAAGCTATGTGGAAATAGGTCAAAAAGAAGGAGCCAAACTAGCTGTTGGCGGCAAGCGCCCTGATGATCCAGAATTGCAAAACGGCTTTTTCTATTTACCTACCATATTTACCAACTGTACAAACACTATGCGCATCGTCCAGGAAGAAATATTCGGGCCGGTATTGACAGTAGAAACTTTCGAGACCAAGGAGGAAGCTGTTAAATTAGCGAACGATACGATATATGGTTTAGCTGGAGCCGTGTGGACGCAAGATTTGAATAAGGCAGAATTTGTCGCAGCACGCTTACGAATGGGTACCGTTTGGATCAATGACTTCCATCCTTATTTTGCACAAGCACCATGGGGCGGTTATAAGCAATCAGGCATTGGCCGTGAACTTGGTCCAGAAGGTATGGAAGAATATACCGAAGTTAAGCATATTTATCGTAACAAACAACCGAAACCTGTTAAATGGTTTAAATAATTTTGCTGAAAATCTATATCTTATACCCAATAGCTCTAAGCCTTCTTTCATAGAAAGGTTTAGAGCTAATCTTGAGTTTGTCCCAACATGTGCCTTATACATTTTGCGAAATCTAGAACACTACCTCTAGATTTACAAGTTTAAAAAACCATGTTATGTTTATATTATTCTATACGTTAAAAATATTTTTAACTAATTAAATGATACAGTCAAAGAAGAGGAAATAGATTGCTAGCTTCGTTAAGTACAATGAAACTTCGCCAATCATGTCAACAACCAAAAAGCGTTTGGATATGTTTTCAACTTCTTTTGTATACTGTATTCCATTTAACAATCCTGGTTCAATCACATTTTACGGGGAGGGTGGGATCAGTTGGGTTATTCGGAATCGGTATAATGTGTATTTTAAAGAAACAAACCTATTAATTTCCCCGTACTTTGTGAAAGATCTACAATCTTTAAGGAGGTATTTCAGATGAATCAAACATACGATTATGTAATTGTTGGAGGAGGTAGTGCAGGTTCTGTACTCGGTAACCGCCTAAGTATAGATGAAAATAGCAGTGTTCTTGTTCTGGAAGCAGGACGCAATGATTACTTTTGGGATTTATTTATTCAAATGCCGGCAGCTTTGATGTTCCCATCAGGCAACCGTTTCTATGACTGGATCTATTCCACGGACGCTGAGCCTTATATGAATGGACGTCGTGTCGCACATGCTCGGGGGAAAGTGCTAGGGGGATCAAGTTCCATAAATGGCATGATATACCAACGTGGCAATCCGATGGACTATGATCGGTGGGGATCTAAGCCTGGCATGGAAAATTGGGATTTTGCCCATTGCCTTCCATACTTTAAACGACTGGAAACAACCTTTGGAGCAGATTCATCTGATGAGTACCGCGGTCACCATGGTCCAGTTAAATTAAAGCGTGGACCGGCAACAAATCCTTTATTTCAGGCTTTTTTCGATGCAGCTGTTCAGGCTGGTTACACCAGAACACCTGATGTAAACGGTTTTCGTCAAGAAGGCTTTGGTCCATTTGACAGTCAAGTGCATAACGGAAGACGGGTTTCTGCCTCACGAGCATATTTACGCCCTGCCATGCAACGCAAAAATCTTACCGTAAAGACACGTGCTTTTGTTACCAGTATCAATTTTGATGGTATCAGAGCGCAAGGTGTAACATACCAAAAGAATGGAAAAACCTATCATGTTAACGCACGTGAAGTTATTCTTTCCGGTGGAGCATTCAACACGCCGCAATTATTACAATTATCCGGTGTAGGAAACGCTGAACATTTACGCTCACTTGGCATTAACCCAATCGTTGACTTGCCGGGTGTAGGTGAAAACCTTGAGGATCATCTCGAAGTATATATTCAGCACGCTTGTCCGCAGCCCGTTTCAGAACAGCCTAGCTTAAATAAAGCGAAAATGCCTTGGATAGGCTTGCAATGGCTGCTTGGCCGTACTGGACCAGCAGCATCGAACCATTTTGAAGGTGGTGGATTCGTCCGTTCGAATGAAGAGGTTGATTACCCAAATCTGATGTTCCATTTCCTCCCGCTTGCGGTTCGATATGATGGACAAAAAGCGGATACGAAGCATGGATTCCAGGTACACGTCGGACCAATGTATTCCAACTCCCGAGGAAGCTTGAGAATTCGTTCACGAGATCCTTTCCAGCATCCAAGTATCGTATGTAACTATCTGTCTACCGAAGAGGATCGAAATGAATGGATTGAAGCAATCCGCGTATCACGAGAAATCCTTTCTCAGCCAGCGTTAGCGCCTTACAGTACAGGTGAAATTTCACCCGGGCTCTCTGTTCAAACAGATGAGGAAATTCTGGAATGGGTAATGAAGGATGCGGAAACAGCACTTCATCCATCCTGCACGGCAAAAATGGGACCAGCTTCCGACCCGATGGCAGTCGTAGACCCAGAGAGCATGAAGGTTCATGGCCTGGACAATGTGCGTGTAGTTGATGCATCTGCTATGCCACATACAACAAATGGAAATATCCATGCACCGGTGTTAATGCTGGCGGAAAAAGCAGCGGATATTATCCGTGGACAAAAACCATTGTCGCCCGAATATAAAGATTATTACCGTCATGGCGTTCACCCAGCAAACGCAGGCACAGTTAAGGAGTAAGTTATTGTTGGGAGGACTCTTTAAGGGAACAATCGAAAGTTTTCTGTAAAAGAAGGCATAACTAGCGGATTTAATCTGCTCGTTGTACCTTCTTCTTGTTTTATGTAAATGACTATGGGATCAGTGCCCAATGTCATCAAGAGACTACCCAAGCAGGGATCAAAAAAGGGATATGGCTACTTTTACCTTTAAAGTAAAATATATCACAAGCGAGGATAAACTATATGATAGTTTGTCCGCCTATTTGTAATGGATTTATTAGACTGCGGAGATAGATCGTTAATTTAGAAACTTTTAATAGTTGTGCTACTTCCTCGGTTGTATAGGATTTTTTAGCCACTTATAAGCCTTCTTTGATATAAATTAGTTATATCTAGTTTTACCATTATTGGAACATTTCTAGTTGTATCCCTTCATCAAAAGCACGTATAATTATATTTAGTTATAGCTAGATATAAGGAGATGAACTACAGTGAAAAATAACTATCTAAAACTGATGATATCACTCACCATTCCACTTCTGATAGTTACTAGTGGTTGTTCTTCAAATAAATCACAAGAAAATAGTGTATCTGAATTAAAAATTGCTGCTGCGTCCGACTTGGCGTTGGCCTTTAATGACATAGGAAAATTATTTGAAGAAGAAACAAACTCAAAAGTTACCTTTTCATTCGGGTCAACGGGACAGTTAGCAGATCAAATTGAAAACGGTGCACCTTTTGACCTATACGCTGCTGCTAACATCAAATTTGTTGATCAATTGAGAGAAAAGGACCTAATCATTCCAGAAACACAAACAACATATGCATTTGGTAGAATTGGCCTTTCAACTCTTCCTGATCGTCCCTTAACAATAAAGAATTTAGAAGATTTATTAAAACCAGAAGTGAAAAAGGTTGCCATCGCTAACCCTGATCATGCCCCTTATGGATTAGCAGCAAAACAAGCAATTAAATCGGCTGGGTTATGGGAAGAGCTAGAAGGAAAGTTAGTGTATGGCAGAAATATTTCAGATACTCTCGCATTTATCGAAACGGGAAATGCTGAGGTAGGTATAATCGCTCTATCTCTTTACAAAGAAGACGAAGTTACTTTTCATATAATTGATGATCAGTTGCATGCTCCGCTTGAACAGTCTATTGCTGTTATAAGACGTACAGACCAAGAAGAATTGGCAAAGCAATTCATTGGCTTCATTAAGGGGCCAATAGGAAAACCTATCATGGAGAGTTATGGTTTTATCGTACCGGAGGGAAAGTAAATGTTAGAGGGAATTAATTTATTTCCACTATTTTTATCATTTAGAGTTGCTCTAACTGCAACTCTACTTACATTTATAATTGGAATTCCCATTGCCTATTTCCTCAATCGGTCAAATGGAAAGTTAGCAGATATTATCGATACATTAATAACCTTACCTATTGTCCTTCCACCAACCGTCATAGGTTATTATTTACTTGTTTTATTAGGGAGACAAAGTTCAATCGGAAAATTTCTAGAAGATCGATTTGATATAACGATTGTCTTTACACCAACTGGTGCTGTAGTAGCGGCCCTCATTGTATCAATACCTTATTTGATTAAATCAGCAAGGTCTGCATTTGCCGAAATTGACCCAACATTGTTGAATGCTGCAAGAGTATTAGGAAGATCAGAATTCAATATTTTCATTACAGTGATTATCCCTCTTGCTTGGAGAGGGATTGCTGCAGGGATTACACTTGCATTTGCAAGAGCCCTTGGTGATTTCGGGGCAACACTTATGATTGCAGGAAGCATTCCAAATGAAACAATGACGATGCCGATTGCTATTTATGACGCATTACTAGCAGGTAATCGTGATTTGGCTAATATCCTAGTCGTAATCATGACTTCTGTGTCGGTGAGTGTATTATACATTATTAATCGACTGGGAAAACGATTGCGTAAGGGGGATAATTGATTTATGCTGAACGTCAAAATCGCAAAAACACTAAAGCACTTTCAATTAAATGCTGAATTTGCCGTCGGAACAGGAATTACAGGTATCATTGGTCCTTCAGGTTGTGGAAAAAGTCTCACATTACAGTGCCTTGCTGGTCTTCAAAAACCAGCTATGGGTGAGATTCTATTAAATGGACAACCTCTTTACCAATCTAATAAGCGAATTAATATTAAATCGAGGGATCGAAATATAGGTTATGTATTTCAAAACTATGCTCTTTTTCCACATTTAACGGTTGAGAAGAATATTGAATATGGACTAAAGGGACAAACAAAGATTGAAAAAATGGAAAAAGTTTCAAACATACTAAAAAAGGTCCAACTCTCTGGCTATGAAAAACACTATCCAAATCAACTTTCTGGTGGGCAACAACAACGGGTAGCACTTGCTCGAACTTTAATAACAGAACCTAGTTTACTCTTATTAGATGAGCCTTTTTCTGCTTTAGACCATCATGTTAAACACATTCTTGAGCAAGAACTATTAAATATTTTGAGAGAAAATTATTCAGGCATTGTTCTACTTGTAACCCATAACATGGAAGAAGCCTATCGACTTTGTGACCATTTAATCCTTTATGATAAGGGAACTATTATTCAGTCAGGAAAAAAAGATGAAGTTTTTAAAAAACCAGCAAATAGATCAGCAGCAAAAATCATTGGGTGTAAAAATATCCTACCTGTCAATTCAGTAACAGAAGTTTCAGACCACTTAGAGTGTGAAGTTCAAGGTATAAAATTAAAAGTTCAAAAACAGGTAGTTTCCCCTGATATTACACATGTTGGTATTTATTCCGAAAATATTCATTTTAAAAAATTCGACACGCACTCAGATAACTTGTTTCACTTTTCTATTACTGAAATGATAAAAGGCATTCACCAAACTAATATATCTTTATTAATTGAGAATACATTTAGTATAGATGCTTCTATTCCCAATAATAAAATTGATTCTCTGTTAGAAGGGAATTATAAGGTAGAACTTTCACCAAGACATATGTTTTTGTTAGAAAATAGATAATTAGTGGAGGAAACCAAATGGGTAATAAGTAAAAAGCAGCTAGCGCATTTCTTTTCGGTATCCCTCAAATGAATTAGGAATCACATTGGATGATCAGGCTGAGTCTTTTACCGCAAAAGACGAATAGCCTTTTTAATCACAAAAAAGTTAGGAGAACAATCAATGACTAAAATTCAAACGATGGCAGATGTTCATGCTTTAAAAGCAGATGAACATTTGCCTTCTTTTTATGTAAAGGAAATTAAAAACCAATTTTTAATATGGTATGAAGCTGAAAATGATGGAGAATCATTAGATGAATTTAGCTTGCCACCCTATTCCTGTATCTACCATTTTGATAAAGAAGAAGACATGCAGATGTTAATTGATCACATGAATGCAATGGAATGTGTAGAAGTTGAAAAAATAGATGGATAGAAATATTTCAGAATTGGTCTCATGCTAGACCATCAACGGGAACAGGGAGAAAAACTGGATTACTTACAGGTATTTGAACTTGAGAACAAGCAAGATAAGCAACACATCATCCAAAGACAAAAAATACCTGAAAGAAAGTGCGAGTGCCTGATTCCGTTAAAATATGCATCATCCATCCGTAAGTGGTACCGTTTGGTGTATAGATGATGGAGCTTATCAAACAATGTTGCTTCCTAGTGATTACTGAGGGGTGGGTAGACATGAATAATAAGGAAATTATTAAAGAACTAGTTATAGAAATTCTTGGGTGACTAGGAAAAGGTGAAGTAATCAAATATAAAGAGCGTTACGATTATGGTGAACGTAATTGTAACGCTAATTTTTTTCATCGATAGATTTATTTTTTCTGTCTAATTCCATTACATATTTGAACAGTAGTGTAGGAGAAATACGAATGATAATTAACCTATTTAATGATATCATAGAAACTAACAATCCATGTTAAACTATTATTCAATTAATTGCTCTTATATTAAAATTAAATAATGAAAAATCTATAGTAGGAGACAATTCTATGAAAAAAAATAAAATAAATATAGATATGGATACCGCACTTGAACAAGTATTAAAAATACCTGGTGTAAAAATAGGGAGAGAAAGCTTTCTAACCAATACGTTTTCAGAACTTGTAACTCCGGCAATACTTGAAGAGATTTTAAAAGAAGGACCTTATATAGCTGGAGTAAAAAAAGAAGTTTTAGATAATATTGCTATTTCCAGAATTTAAAAAAATACCCTGTCAAGTACATCCGCTTCATTTATAGCTGGATTGCCTGGTGGAATTGCGATGACAGCAACAATACCCGCAGACATCATGCAATTTTTAGGTGTTTCTCTTAGATTAGCCCAAGAATTAGCCTACCTATATGGACACAAAGATTTGTGGTTAGAAGAATACAGTGATACAGAGGATGCTAGAAATAAGCTCTTACTATTTTTGGGTGTGATGTTTGGGGTTGGAGGAACAACTTCAGCAGTAAAATTTTTATCATCTGGATTTTCAAAAGCAATCCTCAAAAAATTACCTCAACAAGCTCTTACTAAGACTTTATTTTATCCGATAATAAAAAAGGTTACAGGTTATGTTGGTGTTAAACTCACGAAAGATTCATTTGCAAAAGGTGTTTCCAAGATTGTCCCAGTATTAGGCGGTGTTGTCTCCGGATCAATAACATATGTCACCATGGGTCCGATGGGAAAGAAATTAGCAGATGCATTGTCGGATTCATTGACTCTAAATAAAGAGGATATAATGGATGAGTATAAAGTTATGAAAGATAATTTTCCTGACATTATCGATGTTGATTTTGAAGAAATTATACTTGAAGAAGAGTGATAATCACTAATCGGTAGTACAAGTAAATGTGTGTTGTTGTTTAAGTCTAGTATTAAAAAAATAATCTTTTTTAAAAGAGAGGAAAATAAATAATGACTACATCTATAGAAGTAAATAAACAGAGTGTTAAGCAACTATTAGAAACAGGAAAAGCAAATAAATTTATTATTCCTGAATATCAACGTCCATATGCATGGACTGACGAACAGATTCAAACACTTTTTGAAGACTTAGCAGAGTATACAGAAAATAATAATGAAAGCACTTATTTTCTAGGAACGATTGTTTCTTATGAAAGTGATAGTGGTGAACAAGAAATCATAGATGGTCAACAGCGAATAACATCTTTATTCTTATTGTTACGGGCGCTTTACTCCAAGCTTAATTCTATGACAGAAACAAAAGAAGTGGCAAACTTCAAAGGACAGATAGAATCAGCATTGTGGGAACAAGATGAATTAACAGCTGAGGTTAACTTTGAAAGAGCTCTTATTGAATCTAGAGTTATAAGTGATGAGGGAAACAAAATTTTTGGTCAGATTCTTGTTAATGGTACTACTGAAGAAACTGCAAAAGATAACTATTCACTTAACTATAAGCTATTTACAGAGCTAATTGAGAATTATGCTACAAATGAACCGGAGTTATTTTTTTGGTTTATTAGGAATATTTTAAACAAGGCAATTTTGTTACCAATCACAGCAGATTCCCAAGATACAGCTTTAACAATCTTTTCAACTCTTAACGATAGAGGGTTAGCTTTATCGGATGCTGATATTTTTAAAGCGAAAATCTATAATAATCTAAGCATTGAAAAGAGATCTGTTTTCATTGAGCAATGGCAACAACTTGATGATGAAGCGACAGATGCTAGTGAAAGTATTCAAAAACTATTCTATTATTATATGTTCTATTTAAGAGCATTAGAAAATGATAGAAATACCACAACTCCAGGGCTAAGAAAGTATTATTCAAGAAATAACTTTGAACAGTTATATAAAACTGATATTATAACAAACTTAAATTCAATGCTGAATTTGTGGAAAGTGGTTAATAATCGTGTAGAAATAGAAGATGAGGATTGGTCTAAAAATATCGAGATTAAACAAACACTTGATGGGTTATCATCGTATCCAAATGAATTTTGGAAATATCCAGTAGTTATTTATTATCTTAACCATCATGATTTACCAAATTTTGAAGCACTTTTTTTAAGGTTCCTTAAAAACTTACTTGCTATTTTAGCAGCTCGCTACATAGTTACGCCAACTATTAATGCAGTCAAACGAGGAATTTTAAATTTAAATTCTGAAATTATTAATTCGCCTACACCTATATTTAATTTTAATAAGGTGGATGAACAAGAACTAAAAATTAAGATTAAAACGGCTCATCGTAACACTGTTCGGATGATTCTAAAGATCCTTGCCTATCAAAAGCAGGAGCATCTCCTTCCTGGTAAATGGGAGATTGAGCATATTCTACCCCGAAGGTGGCAATCTAGTTATTTTCCAAATAATTCTGATGAAGAGGTAAAAGAACTTGTGGAACATATAGGAAATAAAATACCTTTTGAGAAAAAGCTTAATATCATTGCAAGTAACGGGTATTTTTTTAAAAAACAAGAGAGTTACAAGAAGTCCGAAGTTCAAATCTTATTAAATTTATCTAGCGAACATAAAGACTGGGGAATGGATGAAATTCGAGAGAGAGACATACGAGTTTCTGATGAACTGTTAAATATATTAAATAATTGGGGATTAAATCAACCCGATTTTCTAAGTCAAAATGAAGAACAACCAACTCCACCCCCCACCCCTGAAGATTTAAGAGCAATAAGGGAATTAAAAAGAAAAGGTCTAATTTAAAATCTTGTTTTTAAAAGCTATGAAATTGACCAAGTGACTTAATTTCATAGCTTTAACTATACTCAAAACCGCACTTAGATACGTCATGGTTCACCGTAAACGTTGGATAGGGTAAAAATTTAAATCAAGATATACTTTATATCTAATATGAACAAATAAAGACCCGTAAATCTAAATATAGAAATACGGGCTTTTTCTAAAGAGCTATTATTGCATTACAGATAATACTTCAGTTGACTCAACTTTATCATCGGCTGGAATCTTACATTCGAAATCAACTTTAAGCCACCAGTAGGAAGTAGACTTTTCATTTATATATATGACTCGTACAATCGGATCTGCATCTTGTTCTAGAAGAGCATATATGGCCATCTGTAGAATCCAGGAACATATCCTAAGTGTTTACCACCTTTGGTATAAACCCCCACTGCATGTGGATCACCAGGATTTGTAGACTCTTTCCGTAATTCTAGCGATCCATTAATTGCCAGCCAATCTGGCCAAGCTGCAGGTAAATTCCGATGACGCATTCCATGAACAAAAAAGCTTGAATATAGGTTACCATCACTTTCACGGCGTAATGGTTGCTCAAAAGAATAGGTATCATTTGCTAAACGACCTCGAGTTTGCCGCAAGAAATCCATTTTTGTAGAATTATCGTTCAGACCCAAATCACTCATAATAGCTCTAAAATCTGAGCGATCGGAAGAAGGTAAACGACGATCGAATACAGGAAAAAGTACTTTTGACTTTTAAACCTTTTTTATATTGGGAAATGCAGGATGCGGCATATATCCGTTATCAAGTGCTTCTTTAAGCTTGCGATGTCCAGATCCATAGTTTGTATAAAAGAACTCAAAGTGACCGTCGTAATGAGAAAGAGTTCCAATATGATAGTACAATCGACTTTTGTTGTCTTGCCATACAACTAAAAGCGTATGAACGTTACTTATTCAATGTTTGTTTCCTCCTTTCCAATCCACTCTAAGATTTTTCCTCTTCTAAATGGTATAATATTCAATAACCAATCTCTTTGTGCTTCACTTAAAGTAAAAAGAAGCTTGGCTGAAGTGCCTAGCTCCCTTTTTTCATCTTTCTATTAGCATGTATTTTCAAATCCTGCAATGCCAATATCATTTCAGCGAACGTTACATCGTCCTAACGTTTTTATTCCCGCTACTCACCTAATCCCGCACCATTTCATTCACCTACCGCATTTCAACCGGACTTTCCCAATACTCCATATAATCCCTCTCTATTTTCTTACCCAGCTGCGCTTCAATCTGATACACTAACGCATTCCATTTACCATTTCTTGCTTGTTCACTTTTAGCGGTTTGAACATCTTTAGCCTTTTTCAATAACCGTTTTTCGATTCTTTGATCAAGATAACCTTGATCTTCCCCTAGTTCCACTAATTCATCCAGTTCAGATAAGGAGAGGATCGCCTCTACAGGAAACACTTCTTCCGTGACATGCCCCGCCCAATCCCGTGCAATAATTTTTATCTCATAGCTCCCAGGTGTATAATCTAGAGGCTCAATAGAAATATCATCTTTCATTGTATTGTCTTCCATCTCAATGATAACTTCAGCTAAATCTCCATCTTCATCATACACATCCACTGGAATTTGATAGGATCCCGTAATATCAAATGTCGTGAAGTCGGGAGTAGGGTTAATGATTGGGGCAGAATCAGAATCTGCCGTCTTTTGGATATCGTCTTCAGCCACCACTAATAATTGATACGTATCTTGAAAAATCGAAGCTACACCAGATACTGAAACTTCTTCTCCTTCTTCATAATTACTTAGAAACGCTTCATAAGAAATATTTGTTCGGTCATCAACGCGCACTCTCGTCCGATTTTCACCATTCCTTACATCAAATTCAAATGCATTCCAGTAAGACACTATATTTTCAATTTCACCTTGAAGCTTAACACGTTGTCCTTGATTGGCATCGTCTATTTGGTCGACAGCTTCAAATTCTGGGAGTCCACTTTTTCCAATTACTTCGATCTGCTTCAGATCTGAAATTTGCTTTAGACCTTGAAATGTTGTTACGACACCTTCAAGCTTCACTCTATCTCCAGGACAAAACGCCTCATCATGTTGAAACACATAGATCCCTGCCGTTTCATCTTGTAAATAAAAGCCTTGTCCACCGAAGACTCCTGGTTCTGTCGTAATAACACCCTCTACTTCTACAGACTTGCCATCCGCTAAATCACGTGCTTCCTGAATTGATAGTTTAACAGTTTCTTCCGCTTCTCCAATAAGCGCGGGATTTGTAATGACGTTTGTTGAACCTTGGCGCAAGCGTACATTTGCATTTCCATCCGCATTTTCGTCCAGCTGTACGTTTAATGTTTGCTTGGCAATTCCGTCACTATTTGCTGTAAGTGGAAAATCTTCACTATAGCCATAGTTAGCAGGCCAGCTTCCGTCCGCATTTTGGACTTTGGCAACTTGCTTACCACCAGCTAAATAAATACCAAGGTTATATCCCGTAATCGTTTGTCCCGGCTTTAAACCTTCTGCCACTATTTCAATGGTAAAGGGCTCGTTATTTGGCAAAACAGATGGATAGTTCAAGGATAATTCCGGTTCCGCAACCGGATCTTCAGGTGATCCAAAAGAACCTGATGCGAATGTTGCTGGATCAAACCAATCATAAGATTCTAACGGTGCCCTCCAAGGTTCTTCCTGAGGTTCTGTTGAATTCCCAGGTATTTCCTTATCCAAGAATGGAGAAGGTTCATCTAATGGAATACCTGCCTCGGCAAAACTTGCATAGGTTTCATCTTCTGCTAACCAATCAATGATATTTAATAGTAATTCTCCGTTATCTGCGTCTGTAAATCCATCGTACGTTGTTTTCTTTTTACCAGTTTCTTCATTTCGGTATTTCGGTGTCGCATCCTCAACAGGAGAGGAATCCCCAATGAAGGCTGCTTTTCCTTCGTTTAATTTGGAAATAGCGGCATATGGTCCCTCTTCTACTCCACCACCATGATAAATCCCCTCGTCCACTGCTGGTCCCCATTTATCACGTTCATCAAGACCTTCTGGCAAGTAGAGCTAATTGCGAAGTCTCAAAGTGCAAGTGTCCCAAGGTGTTAAGGACAAGGCAAATTTTATTTTCCCCCAATAAAGAGC
>NZ_BAAKSZ010000014.1:0-93344 GCF_059698015.1 Oceanobacillus sp. NCCP-135
GAAAATAAAATTTGCCTTGTCCTTAACACCTTGGGACACTTGCACTTTGAGACTTCGCAATTAGCTCTACAAATAATTTACATTCCATATTTCCAGAACTTAAAGAAACCAATGATAACAAGGAAGATCTAATAAATTTTAAGCTTCCTTACCAACATTGGAAACACAAACTACACACAATAGCGTTCAAAACTGACTAAAAGAGGCTATTCAAAAAAGCCGATAAAAACAACATTTCGAGATAGGAGATCTTCGACTAAGTACCGATGCGTCCTGAGTCGAACATTGAAATCATCACATTACAAGAGAAGTTAGTTAACGATCGTGGATCTTCTACTTAGACCTACCACATCCCGGAACTGCGGCTATGGCTCGCCCGACCGAAAGCCACTGCGGGCAACGCTGCAGTCAGCACAACACGCAGAAGTCCGTTCCACTCATATTAATTGCATACGTTCCGATCCCTGGTAATGAAGATCACCTTTCATGCGAGCGACGTGAGTTCGGGGAATCTTTCCTTGTACTTAAAGCGCTGGATAGAGCTTCGACGCACAGGACGTGCTAGTGTCGGTGCCTGAATACAGGACTTTATCGACTTTATCCGACCTTGATCCTTTTTATTCCCCTTTTTAAATATGCACTAAAAAGATGCTTCATTATTTACGATATATTTCCGATGATACACACCGCCCCCTTTCGTTTCTTGCTTTTCAATTTGAATAATATCCTTCTCCACTAAGTATGAAATTATCGCTGTTAGATCTAATGAATAGGGAGCTATCGAAGGCAAGGTCTTTAATTCTGCATAGAACCAAGACGTATCTTTTGATTGCATAATATCCAATAAATGCTTAACGGATGTCTTTGCCCTGTTCTTTATAACAAAATCCATTGCAATCAGCATCAATTGAATGCGTTTATCCATTTCTTCAGTACTCTCAATAAACTCTTCATATAATTTATAAATTTCGAGATCAATTTGTTTCACTTGTCTCCATACTGTTACTTCAGGATAATAGCCTTTTTCAATCACTGCTAATCGAGCTAAATAATGCAATGAATACAGTATTTTACTATTTGCATCTTTATATTCATTTGAATCAAATAGCTCTTTCGCTTCACTATAGCTTTTAACGAGTTTTCCAAATTCAATTACTTTACGTAAATCTCGTTTACTAGAAGGAAAATCTCTAAGCTGATCCTTTAAGTTTTTAATATATTCATTACGATCAAAAATTGCTTTTCCATAAATTATCCATTCTACAGCTCTGCGATATCCACTTGTATCAATCCACTTCATTAATAAATCCTCTGTAACCACATGCAGTGCTGCAGTTTTCTCATCAAATTCATAATGCTTCACACGCCAGGATTGATCCGCTCCTTTAACTATAATAAGTAATATCACATCAAAGTTATCTGTAATAGGACTGGTTGGTTTTGTTTTTTCCATTATTAAAACACCTAGTGTATTTGAGTCACTTGCATGTTCCTGATAGATAGGTCTTAGGAAATTTTCCATTAATGATTTCCTCCATTTATCCAAGTTTCGTTTATATTTGGGCAAATACCATTTTTTCATTCAATAGTATATATTTCGTTACATTTACGTGAAATCCTTTTTCTTCAACGAATATTTTCGAATAATATGCTATACTACCTATGTATTATTAAGGAGGACGAATATGGCTCAACTAATGTATTCAAGTAAAATAAATAAAATAAGATCCTTTGCATTGATTTTAATATTTGCTGGAATTCTTTTGATGTATGGAGGAATATTATCAAGAGGTATTGAATGGCTAGTGGTTATATTTTTTATACTCGGCATCCTAATGATTCTTTTTAGTCTAGTGGTGTACGTCTGGATAGGGACATTGTCACTAAAAGCAATACCAATTATATGTCCAAATTGCGAGAAACCAACAAAAATGCTTGGGCGTGTTGATGCATGTATGCACTGCAAACAAACGTTGACACTAGATAAAAACTTAGAAGGTAAAGAGTTTGATGAAAAATACAATACTCGAAAATATAGAAGAAAATTGAAAGAAAAACAAAAAAATGCTAAAAAATAAAATCCGTCAACTATTGATGGATTTTTTTTGCTATAATTACACGAATAGAGATCATTTTAGCTCTTGAAAAAGCTCAATATATTCACCAATCAATGAGGGAGGCAATCTATTTGAATCCAATACTGCAATTTGATTTCGCTAATAAAAAAAAGCCAATTATCTTTAAAAATCCGCAAGCTATAATAACTGCATCGGCAATAGATGAAGTTATTCCTGCATTAAAAAAAGTACAGGAAGCAGTCAATTCTGGTTTTTACGCTGCTGGTTATGTTTCCTATGAAGCATCACCAGCATTCGATCATAAATTTCAGGTTAAGTCAAATCCCAGTATGCCCCTGCTCTGGTTCGGAATTTTCGATAACCCTCTTGAAGATTCATTAACAAGCGTAGAAGCCTTTCAAACTACTGAATGGATTCCAAAAACAAATGAAGATCAATACAATTCCAGTATTGATAAAATCAAAAATTATATAGAACAAGGAGATACAAACCAAGTAAATTATACGATCCGTATGCAGTCACATTTTTGTGGGGATACAATTTCGTATTACAATCAATTGCAAAAGCTTGGATCAGCTAATTACTCAGCCTATCTTGCTATTGACAAATTCACTATATTGTCTGCTTCCCCAGAATTATTCTTTCATTTAAAGAATAAAAAAATTACTACAAAACCAATGAAAGGAACGATTGGCCGCGGGGTAAATGATGAAGAAGATAGAGCAAATGCCGAGTGGCTCTACCTTTCTGAGAAAAACAGGACAGAAAATACCATGATAGTCGATCTAATGCGTGATGATTTAAGAATAATTGCCAAACCTGGCACAGTTGAAATTCCACATTTATTCACGATTGAAAAATACCCAACTGTCTATCAGATGACTTCAACAGTTACTGCTGAAATTTCAGCAAATAGTGGGATAGCAGAAATTTTCAAAGCCCTTTTCCCATGTGGTTCAATAACTGGTGCGCCTAAGATTAGTACGATGAGTATAATTGATGAGCTGGAAGATGATCCGCGTGAAGTATATTGTGGAGCAATCGGCTATATTACACCGGATCAGGAGGCAATATTCAATGTGCCGATTCGAACTGTCTTGATAGATAATAATAGGAATATAGCACAATATGGTGTAGGTGGTGGCATAACCAAGGGATCGAATAAGAAGGAAGAGTATGAAGAGGTTTTAACAAAGACAAAAGTATTAAATGTCAGGCATGAAGATTTTCAACTATTGGAATCCCTTGGGCTACACGAAGGAAAATATTTGCTGCTTGACAATCATTTAAAACGATTGCAGCAGTCTGCGGCATACTTTCAATTTGATATTGACTTGGATGCAATCAAGGAAAAACTGCTGATTTTCGCAAAAAAGCATGCAGATAACCAATGGAAAATTCGTATACTCGTTAATAAAAATGGAAGCTGTAAAATTGAGGGCAATGAAACCCTCCCTTTTCAACATCCATTGGAAATAACCATAGCGAATACGCCAATAGATAAGGAGGATATATTTCTATATCATAAAACGACAAACAGGGAAGTATACAAAAACAGACTTGAGCAGCATCCAGGGGTTTTCGATGTCCTTCTGTGGAATCAGAATCATGAAATAACTGAATTTACTATGGGGAATGTAGTAGTAGAAATGAATAACAAGCTTTTTACTCCACCAGTTGAATGTGGATTATTAGCTGGAACATACAGAGAAGAATTACTACAAAATGGAATCATTACCGAAAGAAAAATAATGCTGGAAGAGCTTGAATTAAGTTCTGGAATCTGGCTGATTAACAGTGTGAGAAAATGGGTTCCCGTACAAATTCAATAAGGTCAATTATTTGTACTAAAAAAATCCAAATGCCTAATTAACCGCATTTGGATTTTTATAATTAATGCTTTATTGTTTCCATATTCTGACATTCCTCACATGTGCCGTATATTTCCATTCGGTGACGACTGACGTCAAAGCCGGTTACCTGTTCAGCTAGTGATTCCACTTCTTCTAATGACGGATAGTGAAAATCAACTATTTTTCCACATTCATCACAAATAATATGATAATGTTCTGTCGTGTTACAATCAAATCGGCTCGAGGAATCGCCATAGGTCAATTCGCGAACAAGTCCAATTTCACGTAACACACGCAGATTATTATAAACTGTAGCAACGCTCATGTTAGGGAATTTCCCTTCAAGTGCTTTATAAATTTCATCAGCTGTAGGATGAACACCCGCGTTAAGAAGATATTCAAGAACCGCATGACGTTGTGGTGTGATCCGGACGCCTGATTCTTTAAGTGTGTGAATAGCATCATTTAAACGTTTTTCAGACATCATCAACACCTCACTTTCAATAGTTTATCTAAGTCAAATAGTGTTATTATCTTATAATCTCTATAATTAGTTTACTTTGTTTCAAGGCATTGTGTCAATATAAGTATATTATCATCCTTGTTTATTTATAACCTGCTATTTATCATATAAAATGAAAATGCCCCTAAACGAGAGGAGCATCTTAGTTTCTTATATATCTGCTTTCAATGGAATTTCTTCTCCATTCAGCTTTTGATTTACATATCGCGCGGCTACAAACAAGAAATCCGATAGCCTGTTCAAATAGGAGACAACCAATGGATTCACCACGTCCTCCCCAAGTCCAACGGCAGTTCGCTCCGCTCTTCTTGCAACCGTGCGCGCTGCATGCAGTGCACTTGACGCACTATGCCCGGATGGTAAAATAAAGTTTCTTAAAGGGGACAAATGCCCATCCCATGCATCGATTTGTTCTTCCAATTCCTGGATATGTTCTTTTTTCAGCTTCCAGGTTACTTCTTTATCACTTGGTGTAGCCAGTTCAGCACCAACATGAAATAAAATGGTTTGCACACGGTGCATTTTTTCCATAAATTCTTCCTTTTCTTCCCATTGCTCTTGTTCAAGAAAGCTTAGTGCCAATCCAATCATCGAGTTTGCTTCATCACATGTGCCATATGCTTCGACACGTAAATCATTTTTCGCAACACGCTTTCCATAGATTAAAGATGTTTTCCCCTTATCACCTGATCGTGTGTAAATACGCATATTTAATACCCCCTGGATAAATCTATTTTATTCACCATTTCATCTTTTCCTTGCACATACCTATCCAGATTTTTCTTAAAGATTTCCAATGCACGAGTCGTATACAATTTGGACATACCTGATAAATGTGGCGTTATGGTAATATTCTCTTCCTGCCAAAATGAATGATCCTCCGGCAATGGCTCTTCTTCAAAAACATCCAGAACTGCATGAGAGATCTCCTTTTCACGTATCGCCATTAATAAATCCTCGCTATGCATTAAATCTCCCCGACCCATATTTAAAAATACAGCATTACCTGGCAGCAATTCAAAATGTTCATATGTGAAAAGTCCTCTTGTTTCATTCGTGCTTGGTAATACGGATACAACGAAATCTGCATGTGGCAATACATTTTTCATATCGCTTACCTTATGAGTCTCATCAAAATATCTTACTTCCCTACCACTTCTTGATACACCAATTGTCCGCATCTGAAATGCTTTTGCCAATCGCGCTACTTCCTGCCCGATAGAACCTGTTCCAAGCACTAGCATAGTCTTCCCAGTAATTTCCTGCATATGGACAGAACGATCCCAGTGTTGTTGCGCTTCACTTTTATATAACGCTTTTGCCTGACGATATACTTGCAAAAGCATGCCAATCGCATATTCAGCCATTGGAACTTTATGAATTCCCCTTGCGTTTGTGACAACAATATTCTTTTCCTCAATCGCCTGAAGCGGCATTTTTTCAAGTCCTGCAGACATCACCATGATCCATTTCAATTTGACTGCATGTTGCACTAATTCAGCTGTTAGATCATTTCCATACGTTACTAAAATCTCTGCATGAGGTAAATGTTCTTTGGCCTCATCCATGTTATTGCAAAATATAAAAGTTTGCTTCGAATGATTTGCTATTAATATTTCCTGGTGTTTTTTGGCTATTTTTGCAGAAAAAAGAATCAAGTAGATTCCCTCCCTCTTCTAATTCTTACTTCTATCGGACGTTCGAAAAGTCTCCATTTTCATATATAGAATATGAGAAGACATGGAGGTTTTGAACACGTACTTCTATAGTAAACGTTTTTATAATTTTTGAACAATGAAAAGGAAACTTAATATGATTTTGTTAATCGTTTCAGGATGATTTTTAGATCCATCCAATAGGAGCAATTATCAATATAATAAAGATCATCATGTATTTTAATCCTATAATTCTTAGAAGGATTTGGTTTTATTTGTGCATAACCCGTAATGCCCGGCTTTACTTTTAACCGCTCGATTTGCCGCTTATTATAATAATCGGCAATTTCCGGAAGCTCGGGCTCTGGACCTACCAAACTCATATCTCCTTTTAATACATTCCATAATATTGGTAATTTCTGTAGCTTATACTTCCTAAGAAACATTCCTGTAGGTGTTACCGTACGATTCACATCTCTTTGGAAAACAAAATTATCGGGTACACCATTTCTCCAATAGACAGGGATTGGATGTGGTGGTAATGCGTATATGACTCGTGATGGATTTGTCATTGTCCGAAAGCGATACATTATAAATGTATGATTATTCCTGCCGACACGTATTTCACGGTAAAAGATTGGTTTCCCTTCTTTTTTGTATAGTTGAAAACCTATAATAAACAAAAGCGGCATGAGCAGCAGCAACGCCATAAAACTCACCACTATATCAGACAGTCGCTTCACAAAATGATATAATTTACGTTGGCTGATTGACTTAGCACCTGTCCTTGTTATATTTTCCTCAAGCTTCATCGTAAGCACCTCATTTAATAGAATTGATAGTAATCAGATACTACAATCTATTCATAAATGAGAGAATCTAGAACGAAAAAAACAGCCCTATGAATAGGACTGCTTCATGCCTAATTATAATTCTTCCCGAATGAATTCTAAAGCTTCTTCCACATGCCCTTTTACACGTACTTTTCGGAATTCCTTTTGCAGCTTACCCTCTTTATCGATGATGAATGTTGACCGTTCAATTCCGTAATACTCTTTTCCGAAATTCTTTTTCAATTTCCATACACCAAAATCCTCAGCTACTTTATGGTCTTCATCTGCTAATAGTAAGAATGGCAGATCATGCTTATCGATGAATTTCTGATGCTGCTTTACTGGATCCGGGCTAACGCCAATAATCACTGCATCCAGATCGCCAAATTTTTCATGATTATCTCTGAAGTCACAAGCCTCTGTCGTACAACCTGGTGTCATGTCTTTCGGATAAAAATATAAAACAACATGCTTCCCTTGAAAATCTGACAGGCTCACCTTCTCTCCCTTTTGACTAGGTAATGTAAAATCCGCTACGTGTTTTCCAACTTCTATTGTCATTCATCCTACCTCCAAACAATTATTCTATCTTTACTATATCATATGAAAGTCAATAATCATTCCTCATTGTTTCTCTGGCCAGATTGAACGAGCTTTAATACAAATGCAGTTGGCAGAATATATCCAATAAGTGCTTGAATTAAGGCGATCAACCGCCCAATTCCAATTGGTGTAATATCACCATAGCCAATCGTTAATAAAGTAACTCCACTAAAATACATCGAATGAATCATGGAACCTAACACATTGACCTGCCTTAATTCACCATCCTCCACCAAAATAATCCCTTGAAACGAAAGAATAAAATAAATTAACCCAAATCCGATAATAACGATACTGTATAGGATCAATAATATATAAAAAAGCTCAACAGAAAAACGGCTGTCACGCATCTCCATACGTATTCGGATTTTCCCACTGCGAATAAATTCACTCAAACTCTTTAGGACAATAAAGCATATGACAGCAATAATAATCCATGGAATGATATTCATCTGCTCCTTTTCCTCAAAATTCTCTATAAGCCTGTTTAAAACGGCGGATTAACCTTTTTTTGAACATCTACTTTATCTATTTATATGCTTCTTTATAGACAAGCTTGCCATTTATTTTTCCAGTAGAATACGATAGGATAAAACGAGAGTGAAAAAGGCGGTGGATTAGTTGAAAAGAATTTACCTGATTGAAGATGATGCAAAAATTGCTCAGCTATTAAAAGACGATCTGGAGCGCTATGAATACAAGGTTAAGCTTGTTGATGCGTTTGATAAAATCATGAATGAATTTAAAGAAATAGAGCCACACCTTGTATTAATGGATATAAATCTGCCTCGCTATGATGGATTTTATTGGTGCAGGCAAATCCGCAGCATTTCAAATTGCCCAATTATTTTTATTTCTGCCCGTGATTCCGGGATGGATCAGGTCATGGCAATTGAGAATGGCGGTGATGATTATATAACAAAACCGTTTAATTTTGATGTGGTACAAGCCAAAATCAAAGGAATTATGCGTAGGATTTACGGGGAATATGCCGTCAGTAAACAAGCTGACTTTCTTGAAATAAACGGCTTTTACCTGCATCTCACTGCAATGGAAGCAGAATACGATGGCAAGACAGTCCCCCTTACTAAAAATGAATTTGTTTTACTCAAGGCCTTTACAGACCGACTAAACCAGGTTTTATCTAGAACCTACTTATTGGAAATATTATGGGATGATGAGCAGTTTGTTGATGATAATACACTTTCTGTAAATATTACGCGACTACGAAAAAAACTGGAAGAAATCTGCATCCAGAAAAGCATCCAAACAGTTAGAGGTGCCGGCTATAAAATGATTGATACATGGAGCAGTACAAAATGAGAGATTTTTTAAAGGACAGCCTGCCATTTATTTTATTCTTTTATACCCAATGCCTGCTAATTATCGGTATAGCTCAGCTGGGGGCTGTTATTGCTGAAGCGACACTTGGTATGGATATTATTATTTATTTGATCGTGCTTCCCACAAGCTGTCTGATCATTTTTCTGTTGTTTCGATACTATAAACTGCGTGAGTTTTATAATGTGTTTCATCAAACAGGCACGAGCCTGCCCGAATCACCAAATCGACTTTTGGATAATGTAACAGCACAGTATGAACTACAAACGAAACTCTATGAAGATGAAATTGAGCAGCTGGAGCAGCAAAAGCAGTTGGAATTTAATTTTATGCAGCAATGGGTTCACCAAATGAAAACCCCTGTATCTGTTATCGATTTAACTTTACAGAAGGAGAAGGAGAAGCTGCCTGAGGATTTTCTTCACAGTATGCAGGAAGAAATGGAACGGATTCAGCAGGGCTTGGATCTCGCCTTGTACCAGTCCCGCCTGCAAAAATTTGACCGTGATTTTTATGTGCAGCAGGTTTCCCTAAAAGAATTGGTTAAAGATGTAATTACAGAATTTAAGTCAAGCTTTATACGAAATAATGTTTTTCCGAAAGTGGCCATTGATGAGAAAGTAATCATAGCAACTGACCCGAAATGGTTTCGTTTTGTACTCATGCAAATTGTTTCCAATGCGATTAAGTATTCAAAGAAAACATCGGACACCATTTATTTTGAAGCAAGCGAAGAATATAAATTGCTCACTTTAAGAATTCAGGATACTGGGCATGGAATACCAACACAAGATGTGCCCAGGGTGTTTGATCCATTTTTTACTGGTATCAATGGGCGCACATTTCGTGAATCAACAGGAATGGGACTCTATTTATCAATGGAAATATGCGAGAAATTAGGACATGGTCTAAAAATAAATTCGGAAAAAGATGTTGGGACAACTGTCTCTATCATCATTGAAAAGGCGTTGTAGCTTACAATATTCTAAGCTTGATTCTTCATTTTGCAAGTAAAGACAATTGAAATCAGATGAATTCGCAGGGTGTACCCACTGTACAAGCAATTGGAATGAGATGGATTTGCAGGGTATACTCCTTGTACAAGTAAGAAAGCTCAGGAGGAATAAACATGACAGTATTAACAGCTGAAAATCTAACCAAGGTTTATGGGAGTAAACGAGGCGTTCAATATGAAGCACTGCAGCATTTTAATCTTACTGTAAATAAAAATGAATTCATTGGGATAATGGGGCCATCCGGCAGTGGGAAAACAACGATATTAAACCTTTTATCAACCATCGACTCCCCTACATCAGGGAAAGTGCGGATCAACAATCAGACGGTAACAGCTTTATCCAAACATAAGCTTGCCCTATTTCGACGCAGGCAAATGGGGTTTATTTTTCAGGATTATAATCTTCTGGAAACATTGACAATTGGAGAAAACATCCTGCTCCCGCTCACATTAAATAAAGTAAAAATAAAGGAAATGGATAAAAAGCTTGTAGCTGTTACAAAGCAATTAGGGATTGATCAACTAATCCACAAACGCATATTTGAAGTATCCGGCGGACAAATGCAGCGTGCTGCAATCGCCCGTGCCATCATTCATGATCCAACCATCATATTTGCTGATGAACCGACCGGGAATCTTGACTCCAAGGCCTCCCTTCAGGTGCTGGAGGCGCTAAGCAGTTTGCAGGAATCAGAGAAAACCACGATATTGATGGTTACGCATGATCCTTTTGCTGCAAGTTATTGTGGACGAGTTATTTTTATTAAAGACGGAAAATTATTTAATGAAATACACCGTGGGGATAATCGTCAGTCCTTTTTCCAGGACATCTTGAATGTACAGTCACTGCTGGGAGGAAATATGGATGACTTTCACTCAGTTCGCATTTAACAATGTAAAACGAAATACACGTGCCTATTTAAGCTACTTTTTAAGCTGCATGTTTTCTGTTATGGTATTTTTTATGTATGCAGTGGCGGTTTTTCATCCGAATATTGCCGATTATGAGTTCCGTGATATTGTTCAGCGTGGAATCGTTTCTTCTGAGGTGATCATTTACGGATTCTCTTTTTTATTTGTGTTATATTCCACAGGCTCCTTTATAAAATCCCGCAAAAAAGAATATGGCTTGCTAACAACACTGGGAATCAGCAGGACACAGTTGAATGTTATGCTGATTTTAGAAAATACGATTATTGGGATAGCTTCGATTATTGCCGGCATTATCGCTGGTGCATTATTTACAAAGGCTTTTTTAATGTTTTTCTCTGTTGCACTTGGACTCGATGACGTATTGCCATTTTATTTATCCTTAAAAGCGATAGGTCTTACCGCAGTACTATTCTTCATTATGTTCGAACTGAATACACTTGCTGTCATATGGACACTTCGGACTAAATCAATTATGGAAGTCTTTTGCGGATCTAAATCACCAAAAAATGTGCCGCAATTTTCCTGGATTTTAAGTATTCTTTCTCTCGCAGCAATTGGAACAGCCTATTATTTAGCTTATACCGCAAACTGGTTAACGATTTTCACGCGTATGTTTACGATACTGCTGTTTATTATTCCGGGCACTTATTTTCTTTTCACCCAGTTCAGTATCGCTTTTACCAATGGTTTGAAACGAAGGAAAACTTATTACTACCAGAAATTAAATTTGCTAACAACATCGGATTTAACCTTCAAATTACGTGATAATGCCAGACTGCTGTTTTTTGTTACTATCCTGAGTGCAGTAGCCTTTACTTCATCCGGTGTAATGTATGGATTATTTCAAGGTGCGGCAATGGAAGCAGAGCAATTCTCCCCACAGGATGCCACATTGATCAGTAAGGGGGCAGAAAATAAGCAAGCTTTTTTGGATGAAGTTAATGATGTCGAAGAACACTTTGAAAATGAAAACATTTCATATCAGTCGATAATGGTAAATTCAGTCGGTGTGCAGATCTACTCAGATGTTAGTGAGTGGAATGATTTAGAATTATTAATTTATGCTTATTCCGATTATAAAAAAATGCTAGAAATGAACGGTGAAAGGATTGGATTCGCACCATCTGAACAAGCAGTATATTTATTACTACCTGAGATGGTGCATGCTGAAAATGAAATGAATTCACCCAAAACAATTACATTTGATTCAAAAAACAATAGCAAGCATTACACTGTGAAGACTGCTGAATCCAAATTAAACAGCAATATATATACTTCCTCACCCGTCATCGTACCGGATAAGGAGTTTGAAAAGTTTTATCAAACTTCTAATGGTGATGATATTTATTACAATTATATAATGGATATTGCAAATTGGATTACCCATGCAGAGGAAATTACAGAAATTATGTCTCATGAAAATTTTACAACCGCTCATCCCGATTCACAGGCTGATTTCTATATCGCAACAAAGGAAGGCATGTCATATTTGTTCTTTTTTGGTATATTTATTAGTGTTCTATTCTTTTTAGCTGCTGGATCTATACTCTATTTTCGGATGTATCAAGACATCGACAAGGATTTGAAGCATTTTCACTCCCTTTACCGGATTGGCCTGACGGATAAGGAAATGAAAAAAATTGCTACAAGAGAATTGGGTCTATTATTTTTCATTCCATTTTTGGTGGCGGTAATTCATGCAGGTTTTGCATTTAAAGCCCTGCAAAACTTACTCTCATCATCGGTTATATTACCTACAATCATTGTGATCGGTATTTATTTTATCATTCACTTTGCAAATTTCATCTTTATCCGGAATATCTATACGGCAAAGCTAAAGAAGGTGATGTGAAGGCTATTTCCTGGGAAGTTGAGAGAGAATGGGAAAACTTGAGAGAGAATGCGCCTAAGTTGAGAGAGAAACCAGATATTCTTTATTATCTCTCAACTTCAAGAAAGTATCTCTTAACTTTAGGAAATATCTCTCAACTTCAGGAAATATCTCTCAACTTTAGAAGATATCTCTCAACTTTAGGAAATATCTCTCAACTTCAGGAAACATCTCAAGGGCACAGGCGGATTTTTCAACTGTATCATCCCAATTGATGAAAATTACAAGATCTTAACCAAACAAAGCAAAAATAAGGAGGCAATTTTTCCATGAATTTTACAAAATCAGAAGAACTCCATAAAGAAGCACTTGAACATATTGTTGGGGGTGTCAATTCACCATCCCGCGCCTATAAAGCAGTTGGTGGAGGATCGCCGATTTATATGGAACGTGGACAAGGGGCTTATTTCTGGGACGTTGATGGAAATAAATACATTGATTATTTAGCCGCATATGGTCCGATTATTACAGGGCATGCACATCCTCACATTGCTAAAGCGATTGCTAATGCAGCGTCAACCGGTGTGTTATACGGTACTCCAACACGGCTGGAAAATCAATTTGCAATGATGCTGAAAGAAGCGATTCCTTCCCTGGAAAAAGTTCGCTTCACCAACTCTGGTACGGAAGCTGTAATGACGACAATTCGGGTTGCAAGAGCATATACAGATCGCACAAAAATAATCAAATTTGCCGGAAGCTATCACGGACACTTTGATGCCGTGCTGGTTCAGGCTGGGTCAGGTCCTGCAACTCTAGGCACACCAGATTCCGCCGGTATCCCGCGTTCTGTTGCAGAAGATGTAATTACAGTGCCGTTCAATGATTTGCATGCTTTCAAGGAAGCTTTGGATCATTGGGGAGACCAGATTGCTGCCGTTCTAGTTGAACCAATTGTTGGGAACTTTGGCATTGTTGAGCCGCATGAAGGATTTCTAAAGTCTGTTAACGACGCAACCCATGATGCTGGAGCTTTAGTTATTTATGATGAAGTGATAACGGCTTTTCGTTTTACATATGGCAGTGCCCAGCAGATTTATGGAATTGAGCCTGATATGACGGCAATGGGCAAAATCATTGGTGGCGGTCTGCCAATTGGTGCTTATGGTGGTCGCAAGGATATTATGGAACAGGTTGCCCCTTTAGGTCCGGCCTATCAAGCAGGAACCATGGCAGGAAACCCTGCTTCGATGGCATCCGGGATTGCTTGTCTAGAAGTTTTACAAGAGGATGGAATTTACGAAAAACTGGAGCAACTTGGGGATCGATTGAAGACAGGAATTTTAGAAAAAGCGCATTTAAACGGGATTCCAATTTCTATCAATCGTTTATGTGGTGCTTTAACAGTCTACTTTGGTGATGGAGTGATTACCAATTATGATCAGGCTGAAGCTAGTGACGGCGAGGCATTTGCAATTTTTTTCCGATTCATGCTGGAACAAGGGATAAATCTTGCGCCATCTAAATACGAAGCATGGTTCTTAACAACGGAGCATACAAAAGCTGATATTGATGAAACGATTGAAGCTGCAGGAAGAGCTTTTGCGAAAATGGCTAAATAGATGTTAGATCATGGCAGTACATCCTTTTTAGGAAGGATGTATTTTTTTTATTGAACAAAGCCTGAAATGTAAGGGGGACACTTGAGATACTACTAAAGTAACTCACCCTATACCACATGAAAGTGATAATAAATATTGTGGTTATAATATAATGGGAGGTTTAAATGTTTAAAATAAGAAGGGCTGATCCAACATCATTGTTGGTCCAGCCCTTCTATTATCGCTTGCTCACATAATCCTCCCGAAACAAACTCATAATATACGCATCATGATAGCTGCCATCCACGAAGAAATGCCTTTTCAGCTCTCCTTCAATTTGGAATCCGACTTTTTGATAAATGTGAGCTGCTTTTTCATTGATCTTATCCACATATAAGAATAGTTTGTTTAAGTTCAATTGATTGAAGCCATACTCGACAATCAATTGTGTGGCGTCAGTTGCATAACCTTTACCTTGCTGTGCAAGAGCAATCATAATTGCAAATTCTGCGTTCCGGTGGCGATCATCAATATCGTAAAGACCTAGATAACCGACTTTTTCTTCCAAATGATAAAGCATGAATTGTCTATGTGAATCACTGTCTATTCCTGCCTCATAGGATTTCTTCATTTTTTCCATTGTTGTATAAGGCTCTTCAAACCAGTAATCCATCACACTAGGATTCGTGCGCATTTCATAAATGAATTCCAAATCTTCTTTCTCAAGTGGTCTTAGTTGTAATGTGTCCCTCATTTGTTTTGCTCCTTGTCTTATCGGAATATTTATATGGTAACAAAAATGTTAATTTATTTCACCAATATGCTGTAAGGCACAGGGTAATTACTCTATTAAATTAAAAAAATCAGGTTCAAACACATTTTGCGGGGAAGGTTGAATCAGTTGGTTTATTCGGAACCGGTATAATGTGTATTTAAAGAAACAACCCTATTATTTTTCCCGTACTTTATGAAAGATACTGAAAATTATAAAAATAACTTACATCTTAATTATTATGAGGTTTATCCTCGCTGATATTCAAATCAATGTACAATGCTTCGTCAATATCATTTATTTTCTCTGCTGGTAGTTTACCCATACAAGTTACTCAAGAATCATTAATACTTTTTAATAACGTGTAAGTTTGTGAATATTCGATATAAGACGTTTCCCATAATTGGATTGGGTACCTTTAATTGAAATGATTTATTAAATACAAAAATTTATATATACTTAAACCATTATGAGTAAAAACAAGGAGGAAACTAACATGACAAATGGAAATAAAACCGGCAATATAAAGGAGTTATCACTAGAACAACGTGAGGAATTACTCAGTTTATTGAAAGACCGTTTTGAAAAAAACATGCACCGGCATGAAGGTCTTGAATGGGCTAAGGTCCAGGCAAAGCTGGATGCCAATACTGAAAAACTGTGGTCACTCAATGAAATGGAGGTAACTGGCGGTGAACCGGATGTTGTAGGTCATGATAATGGCGAATATATCTTTTATGATTGTTCCCCGGAAAGTCCTAAAGGTCGCAGAAGTGTTTGCTACGATCGCACAGCGCTTGAGTCAAGAAAAAAACATAAACCGGAGAATAATGCGGTTGATATGGCAACTGCCATGAGCATTGAAATTTTAAGGGAAGAACAATACCGAGCGCTGCAGGAACTTGGAAATTTTGATAAGAAAACGTCGAGTTGGGTGCAAACACCTGCTGATATTAGAGAACTCGGTGGTGCCCTTTTTTGTGATTATCGTTTCGGGCACGTCTTCGTGTATCACAACGGTGCGGACTCCTACTATGGCGCAAGAGGATTCCGTGGCTCGCTAAGGGTTTAAATTTTGCAGAGATAGCTAAATTGAATTTGTAAACCTGGAGAGAAGCTTTAATTTCATTGCTAGTGAAACTTTTAGTTGGCCAGTTTGTACGTAAGGTATATTGGACAAAATAACAGGGAGTGTCAACAGTGAAAAAATATATTATTTTTGCAATTAGTTTTATATTACTATTTACACTATTCCAGGTATTGTCTGGAGTGTTTCTTACATTCACATATACTCCAGACATAGAAGAGGCTTGGAATATGAGTGTTAATTCACCTCAAGAAACTAGTATTAAAAGTAGCCATAATCCATTTCTGTTAACATTATTTATTGGTTTTATTTCTGCTTCCATTGCATATTTTATCCCGAAAAAAATCACAGCCACCAGCAGCACCAAATAATTTTTGAGTTAAAGTGAACTTTAACACGGGCAATGACTAACATCACCATTATGGCGGTCTTTTTGTGCGACTGCCCGTTGCGCACAAAAAGACTTCGATAAATTTCTCTAAGCCTTGTTAATATAATGACTTAATCAAAAACCAATATACTTTCTGCTTATGATTTAATCAGCATTCTATCATTTCACACCAAGTAACCCGTTACTACATTCGGGATAATTCCACAACAAAACCTATTTCCCAACAACCTTTTCACTTCCATCATCCAAATCCTGCACCTGATACAAATCATGATAGCTTCCTTGCTTTCGCATCAGCTCATCATGTGAGCCCATCTCAACAATCTCACCATTTTCGATAACTACGATCCGATCAGCATGTGTAATGGTTGCCAGGCGGTGGGCCACGATAAATGTTGTACGTTCCGATGCTAGTTTTTCAACCGCTTCCTGAATCGTATGCTCACTTTCTAAATCTAATGCTGATGTTGCCTCATCAAAAATTAATATTGGTGGATTTTTCAAAAATACTCTTGCAATGGCAATCCGCTGTTTTTGCCCACCTGATAATTTCACTCCACGCTCCCCTACTTGAGTATCATAGCCATTTGGTAGATTTTCAACAAACTCATGAGCATTTGCCGCTTTTGCTGCAGCTATAACCTCTTCGTCTGTTGCATCAGGATTGCCCATTCGTATATTCATGGCAATGGATTCACTAAATAATGTATTATCCTGGAGGACCATGCCGATGTTATTTCTGAGTGATCGTGCCTTTACATCACGAATGTCAATGCCATCAACCTTTATTGATCCACCTGTAACATCATAAAATCGGGGAATCAAACTGATTAATGTCGATTTTCCTCCACCACTCATGCCAACAAAGGCAATGGTTTCCCCACGTTTTACATTCAAACTAATATTCCTTAAAACCTGATTTTCTTCTTCCTCATATCGAAAAGAGACATTGGAGATTTCAACAGATCCATCTACACGCCCAAGCTCTTTCGCATTTTTTTTATCAAAAATATCATATTTTTCATTTAAAAATTCAAATACACGATCAATTGACGCAATCGATTGTACTAAAACCGTTGACGAATTCACCAAGCGTCTCAATGGACTGTACACTCTTTCCATATATCCGACAAAAGCTACCATTGTCCCCATTGAAATATTGCCATTTATTACTTGATACCCAGCAAAACCAATAACGAGGAGTGGGGCTATATCTGTAATTGTATTTGTTACTGCAAATGTTTTTGCATTCCAAATTGTATGATTAATCGATTTTTCCCAGAAATCATCATTTCGATTACCAAATTGATCCTGTTCATATTCTTCCAAAGCAAAACTTCTTGTTACAGGCATCCCTTGAACTCGCTCATGTAAATGCCCTTGTACTTCAGCTAATGATTGTGATCGATCACGAGTTAGTCTTCTTAATTTTGCATAGAAATATTTTACTGAAAAGCCATATAACGGGAACAAAATTATTGCAACAATTGTTAAGGCTACATCCATTGTCAGCATGATTGCAATAGCAATTAGAATCGTGATTAAATCCAGCCATACGTTCATTAACCCAGTAACCACGAAAGTTTTCGTTTGTTCGACATCATGTATTACCCGGGAAATAATTTCCCCGGTTTTTGTCTTCGAATAGAATCTCAGACTTAACTTCTGAATGTGATCAAACAGCCTGTCCCTTATATCATATAGGATTCTGTTACCTACCCATTGCGCTAGGTATTGTCGAATATATTCTATTGGAGGACGTAATAAAAGAAAAATCACAAATGCAATTCCCATCAACCAAATAAGCTCTGTTATTTTTTCTGAATTATTCATGTTTTCTGCATCAATAATATTATCAATCACATATTTTATTATTAATGGCATTAGTAATGGGATTCCAAATTTCAAAATACCAATTAGTATCGTCCAAAAAATTTTCCATTTATATGGTTTTACAAATTCCAAGTATTGCTTAACACTGCTCATAAATTAATCTTCCTTAATAATTAATAGAAAAGCCTTGCTACAGGTAGTAACAAGGGGTTTTTGATGGGACGAACAACGTGAACTCCCAAAGGATTTTGACGGGATGAACAGAGTCTGCAGTCCCAAAGTTTCTTGCTTAAAGTTATCGGTATGTTAAATACCGTTCATACCACCCATCGACAAATTCTGGTGCGAATGGTCCTTTATTTTGGCGAACCCATCGTAATAGATAATCAATATTATTATGCAAAATACGATCCAAAACTCTTGGGTAATTCATTTGTGCACTATGTTCTCTGTATTCATCTTCATCCAATAAATCATAAGTCATATCCGGATATACCTTCACATCTAGATCATAATCAATATATTTCAATGCTTCTTCATCATAAACAAATGGAGAGCTTATATTGCAGTAATAGTAGATGCCATCATTTCTCAGCATTCCGATAATATTAAACCAATGTTTCGCATGAAAATAACAAATTGCCGGCTCCCTTGTTATCCATGTCCTCCCATCGCTTTCTGTCACTGTTGTTTTGTCATTTGCCCCGATAACTACTGTTTCCGTTCCTTTTAGAACTATACTGTTTTCCCAAACACGATGTAAGCTCCCATCATGTTTATAGCTTTGTATTTGCATTTTAGATCCTGGTCTCGGAGCAACCATACTATCTTCCTTTCTGCTACATTTTCATCAGCCGTTTCTAATCCTGCATATATTATAATGCCAACAAAAAGAAATATAAAGTATTATGACTGTATGTAATGTGGTGATATAGTTTTAGAAAAAAGATATTACCAAAATCTAGTGCGATTTATTCAATAGAATCCCTTACTATTACCGAACCGATAAAACCCTGGTGCAAACTGTACAATAGAACGCCTCTCACGGACAAAAACGCTCATTATTTAGCCCAAACTGTCCATGTGAACGCCTCTCACGGACAAAAACGCTCATTATTTAGCCTAAACTGTCCATGAGTGCGCCCCTCACGGACAAAAACGCTCATTATTTAGCCTAAACTGTCCATGTGAACGCCCCTCATGGACAAAAACGCTCATTATTTAGCCTAAACTGTCCATGTGAACGCCCCTCATGGACAAAAACACTCATTATTTAGCCTAAACTGTCCATGAGTGCGCCCCTCACGGACAAAAACACTCATTATTTAGCCTAAACTGTCCATGAGTGCGCCTCTCACGGACAAAAACGCTCATTATTTAGCCTAAACTGTCCATGAGTACGCCCCTCACGGACAAAAACACTCATTATTTAGTCTAAACTGTCCATGAGTGCGCCTCTCACGGACAAAACCTCTCATTATTTAGCCCAAACTGTCCATGTGAACGCCTCTCACGGACAAAACTACACATAACCTAGCCGGGCTGTTTATCCCCCACCTTCACGTTTGGGATTTCTCACGCTTGGAAGTGGGGGTATTACAGCCCGTTAATCCGTGATAAACCAACAACCTTACAGAAAAACTATAAAAAGAGCTTCCTTGGAGAAAGGAAGCTCTTTTTGCTTTGTTAACGGGGTAGGTAATTACTTTTTCTTGGCTTGAGACTTTTGATTTTGTTTTTTAACTTGTTGAGCATCTGTCTCAGAAGCAAATTCAGTACCGTACTGACCTTGTCCTTGAGCAGCTTGTTGATTTTGTTGCTTTACTTTTTGAACGTTTGTACCTGCAGCTGACTTATTAGGTTTTTTAGCCATCAGTATCACCTCCGCAATAATTAATTTATCCATTTTACTAATTGTTATCCATTATTTTTAAAATGGGAAAATATACCACAATTGAATAAAAACCAGTAAATTAACATAAATTATTTGCAAGCACTCAAATGCATTGGAGGAGAAATCCATGAACATCAGAGACTTCACTGAATTGTCAATGATCAGCAAAACGAAATGGAATAATGAAGAATTAGATTATTTTCAGCATGCATTGTCACAGCTTTTGCCATATATAAATCCGGAAGGCCTGACGATTCTGCATGAGATCAATAAGGAAATGCAGCAAAGGGATTAGAATCTTCCATAAAAAACTTATTTCTCTTCAAGATATTGCATCATTTTCTGGTGAGATACAGGGAATGGGTATTTTTTAAAATTATCTTTCCCTACAAATAATAGCCGCGCATCTTCTAAATCTTGCTGAGAAGTTTCGGCTTCAAAAATATCCATTTGCCATATAAGATGTGAAAAAATATGCTTTAATTTACCTTTTTCTTCATTAATTTTTATATCTAATCCATATTCACTGTAAATCCAATTTCCAACATGATCCCAGTCTACTTCATCCATTGGAACCATAGGAAACTGCCATAAATTTGCTAATAATCCTTTTTCTGAGCGCTTCTCTATGATGTATTCACTTTTATCATTTTTTATAAGCAGAACAACATATGCTTTTGTTTTTTGCTTTTTAGCTTTTGCTTTAATCGGGAGGATTTCTTCCATTCCTTCAGCAAAGGCCAAGCAGTGTTCCTGGACCGGGCAAAGTAAACATGCCGGGGATTTAGGTGTACAAACTAGCGCACCCAGTTCCATGACTGCCTGATTAAATGATGCTGGGTCTTCTTCACTAATCAGTTCACGAACATAAGCATCAACTATTTTTTTCGTGCGTTGCTCAGCAATATTTTCTTCGATTTTTAAAATACGTGAAAAAACGCGCATTACATTACCATCTACTGCTGGTTCCGGTTTATCATAAGCAATGGACAGGATAGCTCCTTTAGTGTATGGGCCAACACCTTTTAATGATTCTAATTCCCTTGGATTATCAGGTACCTCTCCCCCGTAGGAAGCAACAACTTCACGAACTGCGTTTTGTAAGTTTCTTGCTCGGGAATAATAACCTAGACCCTCCCATGCCTTTAAAACGTCCTGAGGATCAGCAGCAGCTAATTCATATACCGTTGGAAATTTGTCAATAAAACGAAGAAAATAAGGAATAACCGTATCAACCTTTGTTTGCTGAAGCATAATTTCTGATACCCAAATCTTATATGGATCCTGATCTTTACGCCATGGTAAATCACGTTTATTGGAATGATACCAATTAAGTAGCTCCTGTTGAAATCTTGAAGTGTTAAAATATTGTAACGTTTTTTCAGTCATAATAGCACACCCTTTATGATACAATAAGCAAAATAAGTAAAAATTTTATCGAACTTTATAAAAATTAATTGAAAACCTAAGGAGGACCTATTTCTATGGATACCGGAACACACATAGTGATGGGTGTTGCACTTGGAGGACTCGCTACATTAGATCCTGTTGTGCAAAATGACCCTGCACTATTCAATGCAGTACTAGTCGGAACAATCGTTGGTTCTCATGCTCCTGACTTTGATACCGTATTGAAGCTTAAAAATAATGCAACCTATATAAGACATCACCGCGGTGCAACACATTCCGTACCTGCAGTTATCCTTTGGGGAATACTGATTGCATCGATTATTTATATGTTTGTTCCACAGGTTAATTTTCTACATCTATGGATATGGACGTTTTTAGCAGTGATCATCCATGTGTTTGTCGATATATTTAATGCATATGGCACACAAGCCTATCGACCATTTACCAGTAAATGGATAGCCCATGGGTTTATCAATACGTTTGATCCTTATATTTTCATGCTGCATATCGCAGGTATTGGTGTATGGGCACTGGGAGCTAACCCGGGATATACGTGGCTGATTATTTATGCAGTAATTATCCTGTATTATATCAAACGCTTTATCGATAAACGAGAAATTGTCAAAAAAATCAAAGCCCATTTTCCAGATACTGAACAAATCGCAACATCACCAACCCTTAAACAAAATTATTGGCGGGTTGCAATTACAACTGATTCAAAATTTTATGTTGGTGCTGCAGAAAATGGTCATATCGAAATTGTTGATGAATATAACAAGGTTCCATTACCTAATTCAGCCATCATGGAATTAGCACAAAAAGATAAAAACATTTCAGCTTTCTTATCATTCTCACCAGTTTATCGCTGGGAAGTGAACGACTATGATGATTTTACAGAAGTCCGCTTCATTGATTTACGATATCGTTCCAAAGGCTATTACCCATTTGTCGCAGTTGTTCAAATTGATGACAATATGCGGATTATGAGTTCCTATACGGGATGGATTTTCTCAGAAAACAAGCTGCAAAGTAAATTATATGTAGAAGAAAGCCCAATTTAAATCCTCCCTGGCAAAATGTGGCACCTAATGTGGTCGATTCGGGCATTGAGAAGCTCTCTACTGAATAGCTTCGGCTGCGTTTTCGAGCGTTGTGGAGAAGTCCACGCACAAACAGCAGGAATCATCGCCTGCTGTTTGTTTATTATTTTTTCAGTCTATCACCTAACAGCGATATCGGAATCGCTTCTTCTTTTTCATACACTTCATTTAAAAGATTTATCCGATGGCCCCAGGCAAATACTCCATTTACGTAATTAATTTTGAAGTTATAACCAGGTTCCATTTTTAACTTATATTTTTTCCCATCCTCAAAATCCCTTGGGTTAAGTGTGTATGCTAAAGCAACCTGCATTTTTCTTTCATTAATTGCAACCTCACTAATATTGCCAAGTTGTTCAGCCTTCTGTGCCTTTTCTTTGAGCTTCCCTATTTCTGTACGTAATTGCTCAATGGAATAATCACTATATCGATAATTCATTTTACACTCTCCCTTCAACCTATCATTTTACATTTTATCAATTGTTTAAGACAATAGAAATGAAGTTACCATAAATTTATTTAAATTTTTATAAGAACAGGGGGGAAAATTCATGCCAAATATTGCTATTACTGGGGCTGGAAGTGGTCTTGGACGTGCTTTAGCACTTCAATATGCAAAAAATAATTATCAAGTGTTTTTACTTGGACGTACAGATAGTAAATTACAAATGGTGAAAAGTGAAATTCTTGATATTAATGGACATGCTGAAGTTATTTTATGTGACGTTAGTGAAGAAGCTTCTGTTAGTATTGCCTTTCAACAGATTGGTGAGCTTGATGTATTTATTAACAATGCAGGAATTGGAATATTTGGTCCATTGGATCAATATAAAATTAATGAAATTGAAACAACATTGGATACAAATGTGAAAGGTACGATTTATACGGTTCAGTCTGCGCTTCCCTTAATTAGAAAAAGCAATGGGAGAATTTTAACAATTATTTCCACTGCAGGTCTGAGAGGAAAAGTAAATGAATCCATCTATTGTGCGAGCAAATTTGCTGTAAGAGGCTTTACGGAGAGCCTTCAAAAAGAGTGGGAAAATGAACAACTCTCGATTACTGCAGTATATATGGGGGGAATGAATACACCATTCTGGAAAAACTCCACACATGTGGATGAACCCGAAAAATTAAAAGGACCGGAAATTGTCGCAGAACAAATTTTCAATGAAGATGATGGAAGAAAGGAAATTTTTGTAGATCGTTAAAATTTGGAAGGCAGTGCTCTAAAGATATTTTGGTGCACTACCTCCTTTTTTCTTATATTAATTCTTCGTATTGGATATAAAAAACGACGTAAAGGGATAGAAGGACATTCTATGGGACTGTCTATACCTGTTTCGGCTTCTCTTGAGAACAATAATTTGAATTATACAAGGTTCCCAAATTATAATACATCACTATTATTCTGCTGCGCTTCCTGCACCTGCTGACGGGCATCATGCAATTGTTCAAAAGCCTGCTGAAAATGGGCGTTTTCCGTTGCTTTTGTTCCTGCTTGGCCTTGAGCATTTTCAAGTACTTGTTCAGCTGACTTGAGCTGCTGTTCTGCTCGTTCAAGCAACTCGGAATCTGACCCTTGAGCATGTCGGATATTTTCCCCGGCATCTTGTATTTGCTGGCTTGCTTGTTGTAATTGCTGATGTAGATTTTGTTGTATCATGTAAGTACCTCCACTAGTTCATTATTCAATGATAATACATATCTATTATCCCTAATGGATGTCAGTTTTATGCCAGAATTATTTTTAGATAATAATTAATCCCCTCTAACTCATTGTTCATCCAAAAATCGATTAATCAATTCCATTGGAAAACCCTTGCGAAATAATCCTTCCTTCAGCTTATTACGCAGTTCATAGCCATCAAATTTTTGTTGGTATTTTTTTAGCAGCTTTTCACCTTGATAAACGAGTGCATCCCATTCTACGTCATCATCCTTTGCTTCATTTATATTTGCTAAAGCCTCTTTCACCACATCTTGTGTAAAGCCCTTCTGAATCAATGTTGCTTGTAGATTTTGTATTTGTTTACGAAAAGATTCCTTTTTACCTCTATTTATCTTTTTTTTCACCCATTTTAATACTTTTTCATATTGAATTTCGTATGGGTAGTTTTCAACTGCATTACCCGCTACCCTTGCTGAAACCCCTTTTTCCAACAGTTCTTTCTTGATTAGCAATGGTCCTTTTGACGAAGTGTTCATCCTTGTTCGAACAAACATTTCCGCAAATAGCTTATCATCCAGCAGATTTTGGTTTTCTAATTTTTCCATAATTTGTGTGATATGCTCTGGTTCTACTTCCTTTTTCACTAAATAATCATAAATTTCCTTTTTTGTTCGCATTCGGTAGCTTAGAAAATGGATAGCTTGGGTATATGATTTATGTACATTATCTTTTTTGATGAGTGTAGCAATCATGGAATCGTCCAATTCAAGACCTTTTCGAAGCTTATATTCAATTAATATAGTTTCATCTACACTAAAGCCGTACTTTTCGTCCGTGCCTTCATTCAAAAAGATATTATACCGATTCTTATATTTCTTTTGTGTAGTGATCCGGGCAATTTTTTTCAAAGTTTCTCACCCCTTTCCCTTATATTAACAAATCAGTGGCAAAAGTTCCTGCTTCGAGAAATATAAAAATCGTCAAGGAATGAAGCCATTCGATGAGAAAAATTCCCGGGCACTACTGTAAGAATCGTTATTAATTGCATATACTAATTATAGATACTATTAGATAGGAGGGATGAATGTTGAACATATTAATTACTGGTGGAACAGGATTTGTTGGAAAAAACCTCACATCCTCACTACTTGAGAAAAATCACCATATTTTCATACTAACAAGAACTTTGGATAAATATACAAACACCGAGAAAATCACATACATAAGCTATGACTACCCAGTTGAAAGCTTACCCGTTATACATGCTGTCATTAACCTTGCTGGTGAATCACTTTTTGGCTACTGGTCAAAATCCAAAAAAGAAGCGATCTTAAACAGCAGAATTGAAACAACGAAAAAAGTCCTTAATATCATGAAAAAATTAGATAAAAAGCCAGACGTATTCATTAGTGGATCAGCGGTTGGTTTTTACGGTATTTCTGAGGACATCATATTCACGGAAACTACAGAAACAGCGGGTATGGACTTTTTGGCAAAGGTATCTGTAGAATGGGAAAAAACAGCAAAACAGGCAGAGGATCTTGGTATTCGAACAGTATATACAAGGTTTGGTGTTATTTTAGGTAATGAAGGAGCCCTACCCTACATGAGCCTTCCTGTAAAAATGTTTGCTGGTGGGAAAATTGGTAATGGGGAGCAATGGATTTCATGGATCCATATAGAAGATGTTGTTAATTTAATACAGTTTTGTTTGTTTAACAAGCATATAAAAGGTCCGGTTAATGTTACTTCTCCAAATCCAAAACGGAATAAGGATTTCACTAAAACGTTAGCAGCTGTATTAAAACGACCTTACTGGTTAACGACACCTTCCCCATTAATACGTGTTGCTATCGGAGAAATGAGTCAACTTATAAGAAAGGGACAATACGTTCTCCCGAAGAAAGCCATGGATAATAATTACCAGTTTGCTTACCCCTATTTAAAGGAAGCATTAAGAGCAACAATGTCTAAAAAAATGTAGAAATTTGTCGAGAAATTTTATAGTAAAAAAATAAAAAAATGATTCCCTTTTAGTAAAAATGATTGTAAAATATAAATATCAAAAGACGAAAGAGCTGAAGAAAATAGTAGTTTTACTATATCAAAGAATTAAATAGGGAAGGCAAATGGTGCGCCACCAGCTATGACTGGTTCTAGTGGGTTCGATTCCCACCCCGAATTTTTTTGTTGAACGTTAACTGAAAATTCGCGGGTGGGTACTGACTAACTAGATTTCCTTATGGATATTTAGGTACTCTCCTGTGTCAATAAGGAGGGTATTTTTATGCTGAAAGCACGTGATTTACATGAGGTGCCGGTATTATTTGAACTGTTATTACATCCAGAAGTATTTCCCTATGTCAGACAAAAAGCTGCTACGTGTGATGAGTTTTATTTTATAACAAAACAAACCATGGAAGCTGAAGAAAATGGGGAGTTAATTTCCCGAACGATAGTCGATGAATATTATCATCCAATTGGCACGATTAATTTATTTGATATCGATAAAAATCACGGTTTTCTAGCTACCTGGATCGGCCAGCCTTATTTTGGAAAAGGATATAATAAGCGTGCAAAGGAACAATTTTTTGATGAATTATTTTTTACTCACGAAATTGATGGTATTTTCATGAAGGTACGAAAAAACAACACAAGGTCTATGAAGGCAGTATTAAAATTGCCATATGTAGCATTTGGAAACACTATCTACACGGAAGTTTATCAACAAATTAATAAGACGGGAGAAGTCTATGATCTATTTATAATTACGAAGGAACATTATCTGTCCTATCAGCAATTTGCATCCATTGAACCTGCACCAACAGGAGAAGAAGTTTCGTGAAGTAACGTATAATCCGCTATTGATGTGGACATCCTAAAACCAAAAGTGAGGGATGGAAAATGAGAGGAAAGTCGAAACTGAACCACAGAGAAAAGTTTTTATCAAAAACACAGGAAGTTCGTTATCAAAAAGAATTTAAACAGGCAGACAAAATCTATAACGAGTTGTCTCAAAAAGGAAATCGAAGCTGAAGTGCTTTCGTTTCCTTTTTTTATTGACCTTTTTTGCATAGATTATTGTTATGTGCTTCGTGGTGGATGTAAACTTTGAAGGTTAAAAAGCAACAAATTATTCCGGTGGGGCAAGTAGCGCGCAGTCCCAGTATTTTGGTGGGATGAGTAACCGCGGTTTCAAAGTTTGGGAAAGGAGTCTTTTTATTTGAGCAAAAATTATCCACACTAATCCACAAGCTGTGCGTAAGTTCCATAAATACTTTTACAACAAGACTTACTTATGCACAGGAGATTGTTGCTTAACCTGTGGATACTGTGGACATATAACGGAAGTCTAATGGATATACACTTTTACCTGTTAATAAATTTAATATTATATTGTATTGACATCATGTGTCATCTGTTATACTATAACTATAACAGATGACACATAAAAAGGAAGTGCAATTGAATGTGTTTATAAGTTTGGATTTTGAATCAAAGCAACCAATTTACGTTCAGCTTATCCATCAAATCATTGAAGGCATTGCAAAAAAGAAAATTCACCCTGGCGAAGCATTGCCATCTGTCAGATCTTTAGCTGCTGACATCGGAATTAATCTTCATACCGTCAACAAAGCCTATCAGCATTTAAAACAGGAAGGATTTATTTTAATCCATCGGCAAAAGGGTGTGGTGGTTAACCCTGAAGGTGTGCCTGAAGCCGATAAAGCGTATAGGGATCAGCTCAAAAGTAAGCTACATCCCCTAATTGCTGAATCTATATGTCGAAATGTTTCAGAGGAAGAGTTTTTAGAGCTTTGCAGTCAATTATTTACTGAATTTAAAAAGGAAGAAGGTGACATGTAGATGAGTACAATGATGATTGTTTTATTATTCCTGATATTGACCCCGGTTTTTATTTTTTTGATGTTTACTCCCTATTGGACCAGAAAAACAGAAAGCTTTGGAGTTTCGATACCAGAGGAAGTCTACGATAATCCGAAACTAAAAGCGATGCGAAAACAATACGCAATGATTACAGGAATTCTTAGTATTTTAGTGATGGGAATCTTTTTACTGCTTGGCACCTCCATTGAAAATGATGAAAATACAATCAGTATCTTATTTGGCATCATAATCGCTGTATATATAATCAGTAGTTTTCTCATTTATTTGAAGTTCCATCGTACTATGAAAGCACTGAAGGCAAAGGAAAATTGGGCGAAGGAGAAATCACAGCAGGTATTTATTGATATTCATTTTCGGGATCAGAAGATAACCTATTCAAATCTATGGTTTATATTTTCATTTATCATCGCATTCGCAACTATTGCTTTCACATTTCAGTCCTATCATCAAATACCGGATCGAATCCCTATGCAGTATAACTTTCAAGGCGAGGTCACAAATTGGGCAGATAAGTCCTATCGATCTGTGCTTATCATGCCGATCATGCAACTGTATTTAACATTGCTCTTTTTATTTGTAAACACAATCATTGCCAAGGCAAAACAGCAAATCAATGCAGAGAAGCCCAAGGAATCCATCCGGAGGAACATCATTTTCAGACGAAGATGGTCGCTTTATATCATCATTACAGGTACTGCTTTAACATTAATGTTTTCCTTTATTCAGCTATCATTCATCTATCCAATAAATCAGCAGCTGTTGACGATCGTACTACTTGTATTCAGTCTTGCCGTCACGCTGGGCGCCATTGCCCTTTCCATCACTACAGGCCAGGGTGGCAGTCGTATTAAAACAAGTTCAGGGGAAAATGGAAATATTATTGATCGTGATGATGATCACTATTGGAAGCTTGGCCAGTTTTATTTTAATAAAAATGATCCTGCCCTCTTTTTAGAAAAAAGGTTTGGAGTAGGCTGGACTATTAATCTGGCAAGACCACTGGCATGGATAGTTTTTCTGCTCATCATTTTATTAGCTGTAGGCATCCCTATTTTACTGGGAGCTTAAATTGAGATGGGAGGTTTAAATATGCAGGAATTTTTCGATGCGATTAATTGGGCAGTTGTCGCACCTGTTCTTGTGATTCAAGGTATTTTAATAATTATTGCAATGATTGATTGGGCGAAAGCTGACAATACAAATGGTCCAAAATGGATGTGGTTTTTCATCATTATCTTCGTAAATATTTTCGGGCCAATATTATATTTCATTTTCGGAAGGAGCCAGCGTTAATGACTTTATTAACAATAAAAAATCTTTCTAAAACATATGACAGCAAAGCAGCAGTTAAACATATCAGCTTTGAATTTCAGTCTGGTAAATGTATTGCACTAATCGGGCCAAATGGTGCTGGAAAGACAACTATTTTACGAACATTAGCCGGCCATCTGAAACCTTCTTCAGGAACGGTAAAATTTACGGATATGAAAGAAAATGACGATATTAGAAAACACATCGGCTATCTGCCGCAATTTCCTGTTTTTTATACATGGATGACAGGTATGGAATTTTTAGTTTACAGTGGACAGCTTGCCTTTCTCTCAAAAACTGAAGCCAGTAAACGTGCAGAGAAACTCCTCATAAAAGTGGGAATCTCTGAAGCAAAACATCAGCGTATCGGAAAATACTCCGGTGGGATGAAACAGCGGCTGGGTATTGCGCAGGCAATCATTCATAAGCCAAAGCTATTAATGCTTGATGAACCTGTTTCATCACTGGATCCAATTGGCCGCCGTGAAGTTTTAACACTAATGGAAGAACTAAAGAAGGAAATGACGATACTCTTCTCCACCCATATTTTAAGTGATGCTGACGAGATTAGTGATGAGCTGCTGCTACTAGGTAATGGGGAGATTATGGAATCTGGTTCCATGGCCGAGTTGCGTCAAAAATATCAAACTTCCAGGATTGAACTGCAATTTCAGAATGATCTGGATGGCTATCAATTAAAAGTTAATAAGCTTACTAGTGTTATAGATAGTTATATTGAAAGAAATATACTACATGTAACAGCAACCGATATTATCAAGGCAAGACAGGATATACTAACCGCTGCTGCAAGTGGAAACTGGCCGTTATCAAGCTTTACGCTCAATCGTGCTTCCCTTGAGGACATGTTTATGAAAGTGGTGAATAACTAATGCAATGGTCTACATTATTCAAAAAGGAAATGCTGGAAAATTGGCGTAATAAAAAATGGATCTGGGTACCTTTAGTTATCATTTTAATTGCGATTTTAGATCCGATTTCCAATTATTATTTACCACAAATCATTGAATCTGTCGGAGGCGTACCAGATGGAACAGTAATAGAACTACCGGAATTCACTCCAGCAGAAGTTGTGATGATGAGTCTCGGACAATTCAGCAGTCTTGGTGTTTTAATTATTGTCCTCATGTCTATGGGTACAATTGCAGGCGAGCGAAAAAGTGGTGTTTCGGAGCTTGTCTTAGTAAAGCCTGTTTCCTATAAAAATTATATAAGCGCTAAATGGGCTGCACTACTTGTCATTGTATGGGGATCATTGTTTGTTGGAATGCTTGCAAGCTGGTATTATACGAACATTCTTTATGGCGAACTAGCTTTTACAGCTCTCCTGCAAATTGTATTTTTCTATGGTTTATGGTTTATGCTTGTCGTTTCACTTTCCATTTTTTATAATACATTATTCAAAACGCCAGGGTTGGTAGCTTTTCTAACTATCATAACGATCATGCTGATGAGTGTTGTAACACAAGTCTTCGCCCATGTACTCGAGTGGAGCCCAAATAACCTATCCAGTCATATATTTGACATGCTGATGACAGACACAATTTCTTCAGATCTGATAGGTTCAGCGATTGCTACGATAGTGATTTCGATTATTTTAGTTGTAGCTTCGATTTTTATATTTAAGAATAAGGAGCTTGCAAACTAAAAAGGGACCGAAGCTATTTAATAAGCTTCAGTCCCTTTTTTTATTTCACCTTAACAGTCGTTATCCTTCTTACCAGCAGGAATGACAGAATGTATATCCCTATCCCCACACCGAGCATTTGAAAGAAGAAGGTTACCTCTAAATCTGAGATCAGTTCGACAAAAAAGTCAAAGATCCAACCCTGTGCAATCCCAAGAAGTAATACAACAACACCTATCCCTGCTACAGTTCCACCACCTGCTAATCCATACCTATAAAATAACAAACCAACAATAAACATGACTGCGAAGAAAAAGAACGCAATGGATGTATCCACGAAAACCCTTGTTAACCATGTATCCTGTAACAGTGATGCAGCATGTATAAAATGAAACGTGTGAATATCAGTAGCCTCTGTAAATAATAATGTTAGGGCATGTAATGTATTGGCGATAATAGATTTTACAAATGCCAATCCTAAGAAAAACAAACCAATACTGATAAATATATTTTTTCTGGTTGCACCTATTTTTAATGCAAAAGGAATACTGTCCTTAACAGTTAAAAAGCCGACAATAGCACAATAAACATAGATTGGAATCGTGAATGCAAAAAAGATTTTTCCATCTTCAACACTTAGTAAGAAATAGGAAAAGGCTAGTGAAACGACTAAAATACTTAGCAAAATCGTCCAAAAAATCATCAATGAATAGCGAATGTCTGCAATAAAGAAATAAAGTAATCCTTTTATTTGTCTAGCCATAATCTAAGCCCCCTTCTTTCTTTCCGTTAAATAAATCATTAATTCCTGAATTGGTACACCTTCCACGTTCAGCCCACGCAGTTTCGCCTCTTCCACATTTCCATACACATATGCTGTCATCATCCCTGCAAGTTGTTTCTTCTCAATCACTTCTTTGTCGGAAAGAAATACTTCCACTTCCTCGATGGTTCCGGATACTGCGATTGTATTATCTCTAAGGATTTCTGACTCTTCTTGCAGGATCAATGACCCATCACGCAATATCAAAACTTCCTCAAATAATAAACTCACCTCATCAATTAAGTGTGTCGAGAAAATAATGGTGCGCTTTTCTGCTTGGTATTCCTCCAGCATGATTTCATAGAACTTTTTTCTTGAAGGTGCATCAAGCCCAATATATGGTTCATCAAAGATGGTAATTGGTGCTTTACTTGCTAACCCAACGGTAATTCCCAGAGCTGATTCCATTCCTTTGGATAGTGTTTTTACTTTCGAATTAAGATTGAGATTGTATTCTTTAATTAACGCCTCTGCAAGATCCTTATCCCATTTTGGGTAAAAAAATGAATAAATTTTGAGTATATTCTTCACTTTTAAATCTTTCCTGAAATTATTCCCTTCTTTTATTAAACAAATGGACTCCGTTAAACGCTGATTATCAAATGGGTTCTCCCCATCGATTAATATTTGTCCGCCACTTGCTAAAATTTGCCCGGCTAAAATATCCATAAAGGTTGTTTTCCCAGCACCATTTCTCCCAAGCAAACCGTAAATTTTCGGTTCTTCCAAGGTAAATGAAATGCTTTTTAGTGCATGATTATCCTTGTATTTCTTGGATAGGTTTTTCACTTCAATTTTCATTGGTTATCCTCCCTTTTCACCATTTCCATTAATTCATTTTCATTAATTCGTAGCTTATTAGCCTCATTTTTTAATGGAAGCACATAATTGTTGTAAAATGATTTCTTGTGCTTTTCGATTAGAATTTCCTTCGCATCTTCTGTGACAAACATTCCAACACCCCTTTTTTTGAAAAGAATTGACTCTGTAACAAGCTCATTGATCCCTTTTGCAGCAGTGGCTGGATTGATATTATAATAGGCTGCAAATTCGTTGGTCGAAGGAACTCTTTCCCCCGCTTTTATATTTCCATCGATGATTGAGTCCTCTAACTGTTCTTTTATTTGAAGGAAGATTGGTTTGTTTTCGTCTAATGATTTTCTCATCATAGGCTCCTTCGTTAATTGGTTAATTACTTATGCGACTAACCATATAACCATTTGTTATTTTTGTCAATAGTTTTTTCGAAAAAAAGGCCTTTTTTAAAATGTGGGACTACACTTCGTTCGCGCCACCAGATTACTATTGCTTTTTTAACTTTCGTAGTTTCTATAATCTGCGACGTAGTCTTAGCGTGACTTCTTCTCGGTCTTTACAAGATGAGTGCTAGTCCAGCGCTCCGGAAACACATTTCGCTTTCCGCGGGCGGCTGGTGAGCCTCCTCGTGCTACGCACTGCGGGGTCTCACCTATGCCTTTCCTCCCGCAGGAGTCTACATGTGTTTCCTCCGCTGGGATAGTGCTTCTCTCTAAAAAAAGATTTAGCATTTGATTGCATAAAACTTTAAAGACAGTCTCCACTAGCGTAGGCAGAATACGAAGACTCCTGCGGGAATAGCACGTGTCCGAAGACCCCCAGAGTGGTTTTCTCGAGGAGGCTGAGGCCATGCCCGCGGAAAGCGAAGTATTCTGCCAAAGCGAGTTTTAGAACTCAACCAGCATTCTAATGAGTGAACACGTCACACGAAAGAATTTTACTCTGTCGCATTTTCTATCAACTATGGTGTAGAATAACAACAAGTCTTTTGGTGGGGCGAATAATCGCAGTCCCAAATCACTTCGGTGGGACGAGCAGTGCGCAGTCCCAATCTCTGCGAAAAACAGCCTTTTCAAAAAAAATAAGGATTAGCACAATTTAAATGCTAATCCTTAATCTTCTCCGATCTTCTTATCTTCTTTTTTTGGTAATCGACCAGCCTTTTTAGCTGATTCTCTTAATAAAAACTCCACATGGCTATTGACACTGCGGAATTCGTCTTTTGCCCATGATTGCAGAATATCATATAATTGTGGGTCGATACGTAACGGAAAATTCTTCTTCTTAGCCATAAAAACCCTCTTTGTTATTGATATAATGATCCAGTGTTGATTACTGGCTGTGCTCCATGATCAGAAACAATGGCTACAAGTAAATTATTTGCCATCGCAACCCGACGTTCATCATCAAGCTCGACTAATCCGTCATGTTCCAGTTGTTCAATTGCATCCTGTACCATTCCAACAGCACCTTCAACGATCTTTTTTCGGGCAGCAATGATCGCACTGGCTTGTTGACGTTGCAGCATGACTTGAGCAATTTCGGTGGAATAGGCCAGATGTGTAAGTCTTGCTTCAATTACCTCAACTCCAGCTACTCGCAAGCGTTCCTGTAGCTCTGTCGTCAGCTCATTAGAAACCTCTTCGGCATTGCCCCGAAGTGTCAACTCCACATTTTCGTATGTATCATAAGGATACTTTGTAGCAACAGCCCGGATCGCTGTTTCACTTTGAATTTCGACAAATTGTTCATAGCGATCCACATCAAATACAGCCTTCGCTGCATCAATAACCTTAAATACTATTACAGCAGCAATTTCAATCGGATTTCCATTTACATCATTTACTTTTAGCCTTTTACTGTTAAAATTTCGCACTCTTAATGAAATTGTTCGTCTCACTGAAAATGGAACGGTAACGATAATCCCTTCACGGCGAATCGTTCCCATATATTTCCCCAGAAAAATGACAACAATTGATTGATTAGGCTGAACGAGCGTTATTCCACTACCTAATGTAATTGCCACAATTAAACAAATACCACCTAATACAAATTGGAGCTGTAGGAAACTAAAAACCGTACCAGCTAATAACAATGCAATGATAATAATACCTAGAAAGCCATTCATTCCCCAAGCCTGTTTTTCCTGGATCATCAGATCTCCCCTTCCTTATTTCAAAAAAAGGCTGCACATTACACATTCAACTAAGTCCTTTCCATTACCCTATATTCCTTCATTAGCTGTCTTGTCTTTCCGAGCTAAACACATAATCCCTGCAATCAGATAAAAGATACCACCCATAACTGCCAGACCTATATTCGCAAAAGCAGCCAAAACAACTGCTGCAATAAAAATGATTCCAGCAGCTTTAGGCTTTTTATTTCCTTTGAGTAAGATCATCGCAATAATGCCTAATATTATTGCAATTACTGAAGCTATCGTAATTTGCCAGCCAAACTCTCCCATGAAATTGATAAATTCATTAAAATCCATCATAGCAATCTCGGGAAATTCTTCTGCAGTACCCTCATTTAAAATTTCTTGTACGAGATCTTGATTATTGTGTAGCAAAATCATGGCAATACCCATAATTGATATAAAAGTAAATACTACTGCTCCAATTATTCCTAGTATAACTTCACCTGTTCGTTTAATAACAAACTCTCCCCTTTTGAATTCATTTTTATATCATTATGATATCATTTTTATATATATTTGTACATATTTTTTTAGAAAATGATTAATGAAAAATTATTCATCCTGTGTTTTTTTCTATATTATTGATTGGATCTCTTTCTGGGATAATTAAATAATCCATCCCATTTGTTCTAATTTCCACATTGCCAAAAGCCGCTGTCGAGTATATCGTAGCATTTACTTTGTATAAATTTTCAACAACCCGATCTACTGGATGCCCATAATCATTCTCCTTACTATAGGTAAGTATAGCTATTTGTGGATTGACTTCCTGAAGAAATTCAAGTGATGTACTTGTATTGGAACCATGATGAGCAACTTTAATAATTTCTGATTGCAGATCCTGTTTCTGCAGGAGTGATTTTTCCTGCTCTATTTCCACGTCACTCATTAATAACATATCAAATTCGTTATAGCTTATTTTTAATGCAATCGAGGATTGATTATTACTTTTATTTTTTTCATACGTATTTAATACTTTTATTTTCAGCATCGAATCAATGGTTATATGCTCATTTTGTTTAGCGATTTTAATTGGTATATTCTGTTTATATATTTGATTAATATATCTGGCATAGGTTTTTGTTGAATGTAGTTTTCCGGAATCGAGTATTTGTTTAATCTTAACCGACTTCATGACCAGTGGTAGCCCGCCAATATGATCAATATCCGGATGTGTAGCAATGAGGAGATCAATTGTTTCTATTTGCTTACTTTTCAGGAAAGAAACTACCTTTTTTCCCGCTTCAGGTGGGCCACCATCAATAAGGATCGTCTTCTTTGGTGTTTGAATAAGAATGCTGTCACCCTGTCCAACGTCGATAAAATGCACATGCATTTCCGGTAAAGCCTCACTGTAACTGTATGCTGGTGCAGTAGTAAATATGGAAAGGATCATAATAATAATGATCAGCTGTTTATTCTTACACATGGAAAACATCCTTTGTATGTTAGAAGTTCCCCTTAGTTTTGCACTTTTTTTGTTAAATATTTATAAAGCAATTGGTAAAATGTGAGTGAGATGGGATGAGTTCGAGGGTAACCTGAACAGGATCTTATAATAAGGGATCTTTAAAGTGTACAGTAGTATTTCGCAAAGATTTCATTTAGAATTTAAATTAAAGAAGTTTAAAAATACATTTTGAATTATCTTTCTCATATAAATTTCATTAGTAAAGGAGGCTACCCTTCATGAAGATACACGTAAAGAATGATGACGGTGCTATGTATGAAGCCTTACAAACGGACGAAAACATGTACACTTTTACAACAGAAGGGAAGACATATAATCTTTCACTTTCGGAATCTAATGGTAATTTATATTTCAGCGACTTTACTGGGACGCAAAAAAAGCGAATGATAAAGGCGATATTTTTAAACAAAGATATTTTAGAACAATTGAGGGACGCAAGAAAAAATCGGTATCAAGATTTATTATATTACAGTGGGGATGAAAAGGAATTCGATAAGTTAGTTGATGAGGTCAATAATGACAGATAGTGAATTCCATTATGAAGTAATATGGGTACTTAAAGCTAGAGTCTGACTTGCAGAAATGAAACCATTTAAAATCAATCGTATGTTCGTGTTTCTTAATTCAAAAAATACCCTTTCTGTGAGACCACATGAAAAGGCTGTAGATATTGTAGTATATCCCGGTTTTAATTTAATGGGTATTATTGGATCTATATCAATAATGTTTTTGTTGTTTATACCGTACTTGATAGAGAAAAAAAGGTTTTGATCGATGCCTGTTATTCTGCTTTAACAGGTTTTGCTCTCAAATCATTTTTGGTGAGCACAATACAAACCCACTATAAAAACATAAAAAACAATAAAGTTTTTTACGCTAGATGACAGCTGCACATTCAGTAGCCATTAGAAAAACCCGCTGAGCACATTTGCCAGCGGGTTTCATCTTATATTATATTTTATAATTTTTGAACAACAATTTTATCTTCTACAACATCTACATGAACATTTTCCACTTCGTCTTCTTCTTCTAAAATCAAGTCAGTAAGCTGATCCTCGATTTTATCCTGGATGACTCTGCGTAAAGGTCTTGCACCAAAACGCTTATCATAGCCAAGTCGCACTAATTCATCCTTTGCTGCATCTGAAATGGTAATGTTAATATTATTTTCTTCAATTGTGTTTTGTAATTCTTCAAGCATAAGGTCTACGATTTCAAGTAGGTTTTCCTCAGTCAGCTCATTGAAATTAATGATTGAATCAAAACGATTTAGGAATTCCGGTTTGAAATAGGCTGCAAGGTTTTCCAGTGTTGTTACAGATTCATGTGTTTCACTGTTAAATCCAACATTTATTGGTTTTACACCTGTACCGGCATTACTTGTCATGATAATCACCGTTTCCTTAAAGCTTACTGTTCGCCCATGAGAGTCTGTCAGATGTCCATCCTCCATAATTTGCAGGAACATGTTTTGTACATCCGGATGTGCTTTTTCAATTTCATCAAGCAGAATAATTGAGTATGGGTTATGGCGTACACGCTCTGTTAACTGACCTGCTTCCTCATGACCAACATATCCAGGAGGAGAACCAATTATTTTGGACACTGCATGTTTTTCCATATATTCACTCATATCCAAACGAATCATTGATTCACGAGAGCCAAATAACTCTTCCGCAAGTGCTTTCGTTAACTCTGTTTTACCAACACCGGTTGGTCCAACAAATAGGAAGGAACCAATTGGACGGTATTTTGATTTTAATCCTGCACGGCTGCGACGGATTGCTTTTGCAACTTTATCAACCGCCTGATCCTGGCCGATTACTTTTGCACTTAAACTTTCAGTGATATTTTTCATTTTTTGCTGTTCATCTGTTTGAAGTTTTGTTACTGGAATACCGGTTTTTTCTTCTACAAGCAATTGAATGTCAGAAATATCCACATCAATCACCTGTTCTTCCCCTTTTGCTGCTTCCAATTGTTTTTGCAGCTGGATCTCCTGATAGCGAAGATTTGCAGCTTTTTCATAATCCTCTTTTTCCGCAGCTGCCTCTTTATCCTTAATAATTTCTTCCAGTCGCTGATTAATGGAATTTGAATCTTTGACTGCATTGGCTAAATTCAAGCGTGAGCCAACTTCATCCATCAGATCAATTGCTTTATCCGGCAGGAATCTATCCTGGATATAGCGACTTGAAAGTGTTACAAAAGCTCGAATTGCCTCATCAGAGTATCGTACCTCATGGAATTTTTCATAACGATCCTTTATACCATTTAAAATTTGAATAGCTTCTTCAGCAGATGGCTCTTTTACGTGAATTGGCTGCAAACGTCTTTCAAGGGCAGCGTCCTTTTCAATTTGACGGTATTCTTTCAATGTTGTTGCACCAATTAATTGCAATTCGCCACGTGCGAGGGCTGGTTTTAAAATGTTTCCTGCATCCATCTGTGAGCTTTCTGCAGTTCCGGCACCAACCAACAGATGGATCTCGTCCACAAATAGAATAACATCCTGACGCTCCTGCAATTCTTGAATCAATTGTTTCATTCGTTCTTCAAATTGTCCGCGAATGCCTGTGTTCGCCACTAATGATGCGACATCCAGGAGATATAGTTCTTTGTTCATCAGTTTTGTCGGAACATCGCCTTCCGTTATTTTAACAGCTAGTCCTTCCGCAATTGCCGTTTTACCAACACCAGGTTCACCAATTAATACCGGATTGTTTTTGTTTCTTCTATTTAATGTTTCAATAACACGTTTTACTTCGTGATCACGGCCAATTACAGGATCGATTAATCCTGCTCTTGCAGCACCAGTAACATTTTTTGCTAATTGGTCGATCAAACCATTTCCATTGTTCCCTTGTTTTTGTTTTGTCTTGGTTGTTGCTTTATTGGATCCGTTACCTTCAAAAAAGTTATTTGCGAATGCTTCATTAGCATTTCCGAATGGTGAATTTGAGAAAAAGTCATTTGAATTCATCATTTTACCTTGGATTTCCCGAAAGCAATCATTACAAAGATGCATTTGAATCTTCTCATTATTCATTTGCATTGCCATATTAATATTGGCTGGATTTACTTTACAATGTTGACATTGCATTTTCCATTCCTCCTTGAATTTTTCAATTATATTAATCAATGTTTGACTTTGACTATCTTTGACCTTATGACTTTATTATACTCTGACCTTTTTTGACTTTCAAGTGTTTTGGGCTAAAAATTTTAAAAAAAGTTTATTTTTTATGTGGGGAATTGTGAACTTCGGCTTATTCATTGTGAACTTCGGCTTATTCATTGTGAACTTCAGCTTATTCATTGTGAACTTCAGCTTATTCATTGTGAACTTCAGCATTCAGTCAGATTACGCATAAAAAAAACAGTTGAAAGTCACTTAGACTCTCATCTGTTTATAATTTTATTTAGCAGCCAACTTTTCCTTATTACGCAGTTCCACACGCCTGATCTTTCCGGACGTCGTTTTCGGAAGCTCCTCCAAAAACTCAATTTTCCTTGGGTATTTATATGGTGCCGTTAATTTTTTGACATGATCCTGCAGTTCCTTGACCAAATCGGGATTTGTAGTATCTACACCATCACGAGCTACAATAAATGCTTTTACAATACTGCCACGCACTTCATCTGGACTTGCGACAACGGCACATTCTTGAACATAGGGATGTTTGACCAAAGCATCTTCTACTTCAAATGGTCCGATCGTATATCCGGAACTGATAATGATATCATCACTACGACCTTCAAACCAGAAGTAACCATCTTCATCCTTATATGCCTGATCACCTGTTACATAGTAATCGCCTCGCTGGGACATTTTCGTTCGCTCTATGTCTTTATAATACGCTTTGAACAATGCTGGACTGTCAAGTTTAAGTGCAATATCGCCTACTTCATTTACAGCCACTGGCTTTCCTGATTCATCGATAATCTCCACTTCATTTCCTGGCGTTGGTTTCCCCATGGAACCAGGCTTTACCTTCATCCCTTTCATGATCCCAAGCAATAATGTATTCTCAGTTTGACCATAGCCATCACGTACAGTAATATCGAAATACTTGCGGAATGTATCGATAACCTCTACATTCAATGGTTCCCCTGCAGAAACGGCACTATGAAGGGCTGGCAGCTGATAATCATCCAAATTATCCACCTTTGCCATAATCCGATATTCTGTTGGTGTACAGCATAATACATTAATTTCATAATTTTGTAGGAGGCTTAAATAGGTTTTCGGATCAAACTTCCCGTCATAAATAAATCCGGTTGCACCTGTACCAAGAACAGATAGGAATGGACTCCAAATCCATTTCTGCCAGCCAGGCCCAGCTGTTGCCCAGACTTTATCCCCTTCATTGATGCATAACCAATTTTCAGGTGCTGTCTGTAAATGGGCAAAGCCCCAGCCATGTGTATGTACAACACCCTTTGGATTTCCGGTAGTACCGGATGTATATGGCAAAAATGCAATATCGTCCCGTGTTGTTGCAACCACCTGCAGCTCTTCTGACGCATTCTCTTGCAAACGATCAAGAAATAGCCAGCCATCTGCAGGCTCGCCAACTACAAATTTCCTTAATTGATCATACTCTTTAATTTCCTTATATTGATCCACAAAAGGGAAATAACTAACAATACCACTGACTTCACCATGTGTTACCCGGTACTGCAAATCCCTTGTTTTCAGCATTTCCGAGCTTGGTATAATAATAATTCCCGTTTTTAATGCGGCCAGATACACCTCATACACATCGATCAATCTTGGTATCATGACGAGTATTTTATCGCCTCTTTTTAAACCATTTTCCAGGAAAGCGTTCCCGATCCTATTGACATTATTCAATAATTGTTCATATGTAATTTCCTTCGTATCCCCGGCTTCATTTTGCCAAATCAATGCTTTTCTCGAAGAATCTAATGCGTAACGTTCCATTTCCATTGCAATATTATAATCCTTCGGTGCAATTAAATCCTCTCTATTCATCACATCATCCCCTATAGCTAGTGTATTAATTTATTATAGCAAAGATTAAGAAAGTTTTAAATAAAAATCATTCAATGTATGTAAACTGACAAAAAGAGGCTGACCCAGGCTGCAATGCGCATACTGAGTAAACCTCTCATTTTCATTAAAATCCATATATTCCTTCTGGCAATGTGTCTTTTAAGACAAGGTCATCTAAACTCTTAAAGCTATATCCTTGTTTTTTCAATTCAGTAATTAGGTTCTGCAGTGCTTCTGCATTATCTGATGATACGGTGTGAAGCAATACAATTGCCCCTGGATGAACCTGTGCCATAATTTGATCAAATGCGTACTCCCAGCCTTTTTGTTTACTTGTTTCCCAGTCAATAAAAGCCAATGACCAAAATATGTGAATGAGTCCCAGGTCATTCGCCCATTTCAATGTTTGCTCATTAAAAATCCCTCTAGGTGGTCTTAAGTATTTCATTTCCTTTTGGCTTGATACCTCTGCCACTGCTTCTTCCAATGTTTCTAACTCTTTTTGCATGGCATCCTTTGAAAGTATCGAAAAATCAGGATGATGATAGGAATGATTTCCAATAATATGCCCTTCATCTGCCATTCTTCGTACAAGGTCAGGTTCACTATCGACATAATGACCTGTTACAAAAAAGGTTGCTGGCACCTCCTCTTTTTTTAAGACATCCAGAATATCTGCAGTATATCCTTGTTCATAGCCATTATCAAAGGTTAAATAAATATTTCTTTCACCTGAAAAATCAGCATAATAGGCACCATACGTATCCAATAGTTCCCGGTACTTACCTACATCTGGAATTTGATGATCCGCATTTTTCTTATATCCCCAGCCATAACCTCCGGAAGCCTCAGAATCTGTAATGCCAATAAAAAAGATAAGAAAAGCGATGATTGGTAAAGCTACAATTCTTGTCAGCATAACACCCCACCTTTTTTCTTACCTTTTCCTAAACAAGCCGAATTTATTCGGATTATAAAATAATCGCAGCAATCCATCCAAAGATAAATAATGGAATATTATAATGGATAAATGTTGGAACACATGTATCCCAAATGTGATTATGTTTTCCATCAGCATTCAGGCCAGATGTTGGCCCAAGTGTACTATCAGATGCTGGAGATCCGGCATCTCCCAATGCCCCTGATGTACCAATTAATGCAGCAGTTGCTAATGGAGAAAATCCTGCAGCTAAGCAAATAGGGACAAATAGGGCTGCAATAATCGGGATAGTACCAAACGAAGATCCAATCCCTAACGTAACGATTAACCCAACTAGTAGTAAGATAAATGCAATAATTGCTTGATTATCTCCCAATATTCCTGAAGATACTTCCACAAGTGCTTGAACTGCTCCAGTTTCTTTTAAAATATTTCCAAATCCAGATGCAACAAGCATTACAAACGCAATTGTTCCCATCATTCCGATGCCTTCAGAAACGATGTTGTCCCCTTTTTTAAACGGAACGACGAGGAACAGGAACATGATTACGAGTCCTGTCAGGGCACCTGCGATTAGATTTCCAGTAATTATTTGGACTATCAGTGCCGCTGCAATTGCAACAATTGTCAGCATATGCTTTTTATTAAATGTAACTTCTCCTGTTTGAGATGGAATTATTGCTGCTTCAGTGCCACCTGCTCCGGAAACAGCATCCCGATCCTTTCTATACGTGATAAATATAGCAATAAATAATCCTACAATCATTCCTGAACCAGGAATTAACATTGCCAAAGCAGTTTCTCCTGTAGTTATTGCTGCACCGTTTTCCTCCATACCTAACACAATTGTTTTGTGAAAAATAAGTCCAAAACCTGCTGGAATCATTACATACGGCGCTTTTAAACCAAATGTCAATGCTGTTGCAACAGCCCGGCGATCCATACGCATGTTATCAAAAAGCTTTAATAATGGCGGAATTAAAATTGGTATAAATGCAATATGCACAGGTACCAGATTCTGTGATAAAGATGCCACACCGGCAATTGCCAATAGCATCATTGTTTTCTTTCCTGTCAGTACACGAATTAAATAGTTTACTAGAATTGTGGTAATTCCCGTATAGCTAATTGATACGGCAAAAGCACCAAGCAAAATATAGCTTAACGCTGTATTCGCCTGACCTCCCATACCTGCAACCAACATATCAATGGAATCCACTAATGAAAGTCCTGCCAATAAACCAGCAGTAAGTGCTGCAGCAATAATTGCAATGATAACATTCACTCGTAATAAACTAAGAATTGTCATAACTAATACGGATATAACAACGACCCATTCCATTCTCATTTTCCCCTCTCTATATCTATTAATTATTATTATTAACTTTAATACTTTACTATGATAAAGTATTAAAGTGTAAAAATCAACCCTTTTTTAAATAAAAATAAAACCCTGCCGGTACAAACAGGGTTTTCACTTTTATGGATCTTTCACAAAGTACTGGAAAATTAATAGGTTTGTTTCTTTAAATACACATTGTACCGGTTCCGAATAAACCAACTGATCCAACTTTCCCCACAAAATGTGATTGAACCACTTTTATTTTAGATTAAACGAAAAGGATACATGATCCTGTATGGGAATCCAGGCTCCAATTCCTTGCTTTGTTACATTTTTAATAACAATTGACTTTTTAGAGCCTTTTAATTGGATGTACACCTCTCCAAAAGTAACCTGACCTTTTTCATTCACTGCTGGGGCAAACGCTTGTAAGGTAGCGGTTTTTTTTGCTGGAACATTATATGAATTATCTTTTTTTGTATTTTTTCCGATTACTGTTTGATACGAGAGAGGCAAATCGGTTTTAGTTTTTGATTTTAACAACATCATTTTTTTAATGTCATCAGGATTATTTATTTTATTCGTAAGTGCACCTCTGATTTCCTTTTCTTCTTGTTGATTGTAATTCATTTCCTGATTGCTTTCTCCACCCAAATTATTCAGTTCATTTAGATTGATTTGCTGATATTCCCAGTTAATTGTTGTTTCATCAGATTTATAATTTAGCGGCCAGCGCCCAATGTACACCATCCCCCTGTAACCAAATGCGATGGGTGATGGCTTGATGGATGTTTCATTTAAAAGTTTAATTAAATCGGGATTATCAATCGGCGTATCCATTGATTCCATTAGTTCCTTTGTTGTTTCACTTGGTTCAATAACCTCTTGATCCTCTGTTGAGTTTGGATACGTATTTTCTTTGGATATTGTCAATACATGGCTCGGGATTTCATATTCGCCCTTAGGCTTTTCCTTTTCTTCGCTGAGGCCATTTATCGGAAATAAGAAAATAAACACTAATACCATAAATGCTATGCTATAGATTCTTCTATTATTCATGTGTCCCATTCCTTTCCTTTTTCCATAGTTTTTTCGGACACAAGAATTTTATACCTGTATTTTTCTAAGGTGTATTTATTTACATACTTAATTCAATTGTTTCAATGCTTTCCTCAATTTTGATACTATCTTCAACTGAACGAATCATCGAACAGTTACGTCTGGATATTTCTAGGTTCTTAGATAATTTTTCCGGATCCAGATGATAGCCTTTAATCACATATTTTAAAGAAATGCGTTCGATTCGATTTGCTTCTTCAGCATTTCGCTCCACATCTGCATATATAATAAGATCCGCAACTTCTGTACGTTGTTTTTCCAGTATTTTCCGAAAAACAGACCCGCTACATCCCGCTATCGATGCTACCATTAGCTGAAAAGGACGGTATCCATGATCTTCATTTCCGGAAATCGATAATTCCCCATAGTCCAGATCAATACGCATCCCGTTTTCTTTTAAGTGAAATTCCATGATTAACCCCTCCATTTTTTAATTTACTACTTTTACTATTACCTATATTGAATTTAGTTAATCTACTTTTTGTATAATTGACCTATAATATAAAAAGACTTACATTTAGTTATAGAATAACACAAATGAGGGAATAAAATGGTTTCTGTTAAAACAAGGTTTTGGATTTTAATAGCACTTGTAACAATTTCAGGTTTCTCCCAAGGTATGCTTTTACCCTTACTGGCAATTATTTTAGAGCAAAATGGCATTTCTTCATCTGTAAATGGTCTTCATGCAACCGGATTGTATATTGGAGTACTTCTTGCTTCACCATTTATGGAAAAACCAATGCAGAAGTTTGGCTTTAAACCAATTATTGTCACTGGAGGATTGCTTGTCTTTATCTCTTTGGCTTTATTTCCATTTTGGGAAGCGCTTTGGTTTTGGTTTATCCTGAGAATGATGATCGGAATCGGGGATCAAATGCTGCATTTCGGTACGCAAACCTGGATTACTACAACAGCGACAAAAGAAACAAGGGGCAGAAGTATTGCTTATTATGGATTATTTTTCGGGTTGGGATTTGCACTAGGACCATTAATGACCAGACTTTTATCTATAAACGAAGCCCTCCCCTTCTTGTTGTCTGCCATTCTCAGTATGCTCGTATGGTCGACCATGCTATTTGTACGAAATAAATGGCCCCAGCAGGAAATGGATACCATTCATGCATCAAGCTCTATAGGGAGATTTGTACAAACAGGTAAAATTGCTTGGGTTGCTCTCCTTCCAGGCTTCGGTTATGGATTTTTAGAAGCATCCTTACATAGTATTTTCCCTATTTACGGGTTGAGAATCGGACATGATGTTGGTATTTTATCATTAATTATCCCCTGTTTTGCGGCAGGCAGTCTAATTACCCAATTGCCGCTCGGGATATTAAGTGATAGGGTTGGTCGGAAGCCTATTTTACTTTTTGTATTAACTGCCGGAATAGGCTGTTTTATTTTGGCAGCAATATTTGAGATCTCTGTGCTTGCATTATTTATCCTGTTTACTTTAGCCGGGATGTTTGTCGGGTCACTGTTTTCTCTCGGTATATCCTACATGACCGATTTACTCCCTAGCAATTTACTTCCTGCAGGCAATTTGATGGTTGGGATCACCTTCAGCATTGGAAGTATTAGCGGGCCATTTTTAGGCGGAATCTATATAGAAGCATTTCCCGGGATATCATTTTTCTATTTAATCGTTGCAGTGCTGGTAGTTATCGTGGGCGCTATCTTTTTTCAAAGTGGTAAGAGAGCTGTGCTTGAAGGATGAGCTAGCTCTTTCTAGATGAAAAACCTGCTTTCCGGGCGATATCTGCGATCTCCGGGCGATATCCTCGATCTCCGGGCGATATCCGCACGCTCCCGGCGATATTCTCGCGCTCCCGGCGATATCTTGCGGTCTCCAGGCGATATTCCCGATCTCCGGGCGATATCTCCGATCTCCCGGCGATATTCTCGCGCTCCCGGCGATATCCTCGATCTCCGGGCGATATCCGCACGCTCCCGGCGATATTCTCGCGCTCCCGGCGATATCTTGCGGTCTCCGGGCGATATCTGCGCTCTCCCGGCGATATCTCGCGCTCTCCGGGCGATATCTCACGGTCTCCAGGCGATATCCCCGATCTCCAGGCGATATCCCCGATCTCCGGGCGATATCCGCACGCTCCCGGCGATATTCTCGCGCTCCCGGCGATATTCTCGCTCTCCGGGCGATATCTGCGGTCTCCAGGCGATATTCTTCACCCGAACAACAAAAGACACTCCGAATCTACGAGGAGTGTCCTTTTCCTATAAAAATCTGCTATAACGTTCTTCCAGCCTATCCTGCATAAATCCAATCACAATACAGATCGGCCAATAGATAAATGCAACTAGTACATACATCGTCATGGCATCGAATTCTCTTCCAGCCACAATTTGTGTTTTTTGGAAAAGCTCCGGAACAGTAATTACCGCTGCCAGTGACGTCGCTTTGACAATATCCATAAATACATTCGTTAATGGTGGTATGGCAATTCTTGTTGCTTGTGGTAAAATTATCTTTCTCAAGGTGATCCAATATTTTAAATTTAATGCTTTAGCTGATTCCCATTGACCACGATCAATACTATTCAGTGATGATCGATCTATTTCAGCAATATATGCTGCGCTGTTTAGGCCAAAACCAAGGATTGCTGCAACCAATGCTGAGAATTCAATTCCGACATAAGGAAGTCCAAAGTATAATATGAATAGAAATACAAGCATTGGTGTTCCTCGCATGAATGATATATAAATGCGAGCCGGCCACCTTAAAATAAGTTTTTTCGAGCCTCTTGCCAAAGCTAATAATAAACCTAATACTAATCCGATTACCATACCAGCTATTGAAACAAGGAGTGTCATCGGCAACCCGCCAAGGACAAATGGCAGACTTTCAATAGCCAGCTCCATATCAAATAACCCACCAAAATCAAAACCATTAAAGTTCATCATGTATAACTCCTTATAGAGGTTGTTCAAAAAGTCCGATAAAAATGACACTTCAGGATGAGGGATCTTCGACTAAGGATCGACACGTCCTGGAGATGCACTAAAGCTCGTCCCACTGAAAGCTATGGGACTATGCTAAAGTTCGCCTACCGGAAACCATGGAGCTGCGCTAAAGCTCGTCCCACCGAAAGCCTTTGTGTCGTACTTCGAAGCGACCACATCACACAAAAAGCTCATTCGCTTGCTTTTGTGTTCCTTGTAAAAGAAAAACACTTTTTCTGCGCACTAGAACATTTGCTCACTTATTAATTGCATACGTTCTGGTACGGGAAATTACGCCGCCTCGAACTTCTCGGTCCTTAATATCCTCCTCTTGGAACATGCACTTATATTCGGGTTTATAAAAGGATCAGGAAATTCAATATCCCCAGCGATCTTTTTGAACATCCCTTAAAGATCCAAGCCTTCAATCTCCTGAATTTCACCTTCTGGTTTTTGTGAAGCATCTTCCTCATAGAACTTTGTTGCAAGTTCAGAAAGGGTTCCATCTTCACGCATCTCCTTTAATACATTATTAATTTCTTCTGTTACCTGATCTGCACCCTTTGGAATAACAATAGCCTGCTCAGTTGGATGGAACTTTAGTGTTGGATGAAGGTGTAAGTCAAAATCTGGAAATGCCCCTACACCAAATTTTGTTAAATAATAGTCATTGATAACTACATCCGTTCTTGCATTACTAACATCACTAAGGTAAGCCTCATTTGGTGCATTACCATATGTAACTACCTCTGCACCAAAGTGTTCGGCAATTTGGCTGTAGATTGTAGTTGCTCCACCGCCAGCTTTTTTTCCTTCTAAGTCTTCTAATGTTTCAATCCCTGAATTATCCGATTCACGAACTGCCATTGTCGAATAGGAATATTTATATGGTTCACTAAAATTAAATTCCTCTTTTCGTTTCTCTGTTGGTTCTATATCATTTGCAGCAACATCTATTCTACCACTTTGGATCGCAGGGAGCATGCTATCTATTCCCATAATCTCAAATGAAATATCTAGATCAAGACGATTTGCAATCTCACGCATTACTTCCACATCATAACCTGTTAATTGATCTTCACTTTCTTCTTCCCCATCATAATAAGAAGCTGCAATTAATGTTCCAGATGTCCCAACAACTAGTTCGCCTGCTTTCTGAATTTCTGCCCATCTTTCATCAATGGCGCTTTCAGTTTCAGCATTATCATTCACTTCTTCACTTGCAGTACCTTCATCAGAATCCCCACAAGCACTCAAAATGATAAGCATTACAAATAATGCCAACAACAATTTAAAACCTTTCAATTAAAAAACCCCTTCCTCTTTATATATTGTTCTATTAATTTATTCATAAAGATTGTAACAGTTTAATATTATAAAATCAATATAAACTAATCTGTTATTCTACTTATAAATTAACTGTACTACCTAAAAAGAAATCCTTCACTTAGCAAATAATATTTCTATATTGACTTTATTCATTATCATGATATTATAATAACAAATACTAAATTATAATTATTATAAATAAGAAGCATAATGACTGTAACTAACATAGCAATAATATAAATGGGGGTGTTAAAATTGGCAGCAGATACAGAAGCCGTAAATCAATCCAAGCTAAATCACTTTTCAAAAAGCAATAATCTCTTCCCTAAAATAATGGAACACAAAGAATTAATTGCAGCACTGTTTAGTGGTTTTTTAATTCTTTTCACATGGTCAATTGGTGATCATATATCCGAGACGCCTTGGGTTACCCTCCACCTGATTGCCTTTGTGATTGGTGGTTATGCAAAAGCGAAAGAAGGAATTACAGAAACCATCCAAAACAAAGAGCTGAATGTCGAAATGCTGATGATTATAGCAGCCATTGGCTCTGCAGCAATCGGATACTGGACAGAGGGAGCTATACTTATCTTTATTTTTGCTTTATCCGGGGCACTTGAAACATACACAATGAATAGAAGTAATAAAGAAATATCTTCACTCATGAATCTTCAACCGGAGGAAGCTTTATTACTAAAGGGAGCCCAAGAAAAGGTTGTACCAGTATCAGAGCTTAACATCAATGATACAATTCTTGTGCTTGCAGGGGAAAGAATTCCAGCCGATGGCCAAATTATAAAAGGATTCACCGCAATTGACGAAAGCGCAATTACGGGCGAATCCATTCCGGTCAGCAAATCAGATAGCCATGATGTTTATGCAGGTACTGTTGCACTTGATGGTACCATTACCATAAAAATCACAACACAGCCCAGCGAGACTTTATTTCAAAAAATAATCCAATTGGTGCAATCTGCACAGGATGAAAAATCCACCTCCCAATTATTTATTGAAAAATTTGAGGGAACCTATGTGAAAGTCGTTTTAGCAGTTGTTACAATCATGATGTTTTTGCCTTATTTTTTATTTGACTGGACATTGTCTGAAAGCATCTACCGTGCAATGATATTACTTGTAGTCGCATCACCTTGTGCGCTAGTTGCTTCGATTATGCCAGCTACTTTATCAGCCATCTCCAACAGTGCTAAAAGCGGGGTACTCTTCAAGGGTGGTGTGCATATTGAGAGCCTGAGCCATATTAAAGCAATTGCCTTTGATAAAACAGGAACGTTAACAAACGGAAAGCCGATCGTAACAGATGCTTATTATCATCCCGATGTTGATGAAAATGAAACACTGGCAATTGTTGGGGCAATTGAACATGAATCAACCCATCCCTTGGCACAGGCAATAACAGCATATAGTAAGTTAAAACTCAGTCATCCACGAAAAATAAACGTAACTAACATGAAAAACATAAGCGGAAATGGTGTAACCGCACAAGTCGACAACAACCAATGGGCTATCGGCAAGCCGGATTTTGTCGGGAAGAAAAATGCAGCAGTTTATCATAAAGGAATTTCCGAGAAATTAGCAGCTCATGGAAAAACAATTGTATTCGCAAAAAGAGATGAACAAATTGTTGCCGTTTTTGCCTTAAAAGACACCATTAGAAAAGATACAAAAAAAGCGATTAACCTACTAAAAAAACGTGGTATACACACATTTATACTTACCGGTGATAATGAAATTACTGCTAAAGCTGTGGCAGAAGAAGCTGGAATCGACCATTTTATCGCAAACTGCCTGCCAGAAGAAAAAGTTCAGCATGTAAAAGAGCTTAAAAAAAAGTTTGAGAATATGGCAATGGTTGGTGATGGAATTAACGATGCACCAGCATTGGCGACTGCCAATATTGGAATAGCAATGGGAGAAGGAACAGACGTAGCTTTAGAAACAGCAGATGTTGTTTTAATGAAAAACGACCTATCTAAAATTACAAAAGCGATTAGCTTATCAAGTCGAATGAATAAAGTTGTCAAACAGAATATTATATTCTCATTAAGTGTCATTTTAATTCTGATCTTTTCAAACTTCATTCAAGTTTTGGATCTGCCATTAGGTGTAATTGGGCATGAGGGAAGTACCATTTTAGTTATATTAAACGGATTGCGATTATTGAGATAAGGTGTTCCATCAGCGAAACACCTTATTCATCGTTTAGTTTCAACTGATTTATACGCTCTGATCGTAGCATTGATAACGCCACCTATCATAATGATTATTCCAGAGAGATAAAACCAGATCATCAGTACAATAACTGTACCTAAACTCCCGTAGGTTGCCGAATAATTACCGATTGTGCTTACATAATACGAAAAACCCAAAGAAGCAATTTGCCAAAAAACTGTGGCAAATAGTGCTCCCCAAATCGCATTCCTGAAATAGATTTTAACGTTTGGTGTGAGCTTATATAACGCAAGCAGCACAATAAAAAATATAACGGAGGAAATCAACCAGCGTAATGCTTCCCAAATAGCGATAAAATTATCTGACAGACCAAAAAAGGAAAATAAATAAATCCCAATCATTCTACCAAAAATAGGAAGCAGAAATGCGATGCAAATGATAGTAACCATCCCAATCGTTACAATAATTGCAATTAATCTGGCAACAATAAATGACCTGTCTTCCTCTACTTCATAGGCATGGTTGAATGCACGTGTAAGGGCATTAACCCCATTAGATGCTGCCCATAACGTACCAATGATACTAATGGACAGCAGACCGCCATTTTGATTATTAACAAGTTCGGCAACATTTGTATGAATCAAATCCATTATTTGTGCAGGTGCATAGGTAGCCAATATATCGATAACACTTTGATCATCGATAGGTAAATACCCTATTAAAGTAAGCAAAAACAGTAAAAACGGGAATAGTGATAATAGGAAAAAATAAGCTAATTGGGCAGCCAAACCAAAGACATCTGTTTCCATAACTCTTAGATAAAGCCGCTTCCCAAACATCATTGCTATTTTCACGTCAGCATCCCCTATTTGAAAGTTTACGTACCTCGTCTTATTCTATTCTTTTTGATTCACTTTTATTAACAACCTTTTCTATTGTATTTTCAACCTGCTCCAATGCATTGATAGCACTTTCAGCTCCACTTGAAAAGTTTTGGTTAAATTTATCGAATGCGTTTCTGATCTTGCCAACTGCCTCTGACGGATTTTGGATAAAGTACGTTGAGCCTGATTTTGCATCATTTAGTTTATCCACCGTATAATTTCTTGTATCTTTATCAAATAATGTAACCAACCCTCCAACTGCTGCGCCAATTGCTATGCCTAAAAATAATCTGCGTTTTCCCATTTACATTCTCTCCTTTAATGTATGCTCATGTTTTTCTTTGATATGTTGAAGTAAATTAATACATCCTTCAGAAATAAGTTTATACGTGTAATCAAAATCACCTGTGAGATATGGATCTGGTATATTTATATCTGTTGGTTCTTCTACAAAGTCCATTAGTTTAGCAATGGTAACTTTCGTATCCATGTCCATGACATATTTTAAATTATCTATATTCTGATTATCCATAACAATAATATAATCATAATCTTCCCCGTCATTTTCATGAATCTGTCTGGCCACCATTCCTGCATATGATATCTGCTTTCGATCGAGCAAATCCCTCGTTCCTTGATGTGGTTGTTTTCCGATATGCCAACCACCAGTCCCTGCTGAATCAGCTTCGATTCTATCGGCTAGGTTTTCATTATTAACAAGCTCACGAAAAACTGCTTCTGCCATTGGTGAGCGACAGATGTTTCCCAGACAGACGAACAATACACGAATCATAACATAACACCTACCGTGATTTTACTTCTATTATAATCAATGATCCAAGAAATTAGCAAAAGATTACCCATAATATACGTATTTTCTTCCCTATCAATTAACAAAAACTGACAAAACATCAAATTTAATTAAAGGAATTTTTAAAAATGCCTTGACTTTTGAAGGTAATTTTCGGAATATTAGTTATAGGTAGAATAAAAATAATAAAGGGGGATGGGAAAATGCTCGATATGCTAAATGATATTAGCGCCTTTGTTTGGGGCCCGCCAACACTTATCTTGATCGTTGGTACGGGGTTATACTTAACGTTTAGACTTGGATTTTTGCAAATTACTGCACTGCCTTATGCCTTAAAGTATGCATTTAGTCCAAAAAAACAAGATAAAAAGTCAAAAGGTGACATTAGCCATTACCAAGCATTAACTACTGCGATGGCTGCCACGATTGGTACAGGTAATATTGTTGGGGTAGCAACCGCTGTCGTATTGGGTGGTCCAGGGGCAGTCTTTTGGATGTGGATTACCGCAATATTTGGGATGGCAACCAAATATGCCGAAGCAGTTCTTGCCGTAAAATATCGGGTAGAGAATAGCAAAGGAGAAATGTCTGGGGGACCAATGTATTATCTTGAAAAAGGACTAAAACAAAAATGGCTCGGTGTTTTATTCGCCATATTTGGTTCGATTGCAGCATTTGGAATTGGTAATATGGTTCAGTCCAACTCTGTTTCAGATGCATTGGAAGCATCATTCAGTGTCCCTACCTGGATCACAGGTATTGTCCTTACCATTTTAACTGGTTTGGTTATTCTGGGTGGAATCAAAAGTATTGGTAGAGTAACCGCATTTTTTGTTCCGATCATGGCATTATTTTATATCATTGGCGGTTTAGTCATTATGGTAATTAATCTTGATTTAATTCCGGCTGCTGTCAGCCTGATTTTCACAGACGCATTTACAGGCTCTGCCATTGGGGGCGGTATTTTAGGAACCGTAATCAGGTACGGTGTGGCACGTGGTGTATTCTCCAATGAAGCTGGTCTTGGATCTGCACCGATTGCAGCTGCTGCAGCAAAAACAGATTACCCTGGGCGTCAAGGACTTGTTTCCATGACACAAGTGCTCTTCGACACGATAATCGTTTGTTCAATAACAGGGATTACCATTGTTATGGCAAATATGTATGCTGGTGGATTAGACGGCGCTCCTTTAACAAGTGCATCATTCTCAGCATTTCTAGGTGAAACAGGTGGTTACCTTGTAACGATTGCCGTTGTTTTCTTTGCCTTTTCAACACTTGTTGGTTGGTCATATTATGGAGAGAAATGTTTCAGTTATCTATTCAAAGATAAGGCCATTCCATATTATCGCCTCGTCTTTGTACTCGTCGTATTTTATGGTGCAATCGAAGTAATTGATGTCGTTTGGTTGATGGCTGATATTATGAACGCATTAATGGCTATTCCAAACTTAATAGGATTATTAGGTCTATCAGGTGTCGTTGTTTATGAAACAAAGAAATTCCTGAAAGTTGCTAAGGAAGAGAAAAAACAGGAAAAAGCTAAATCTGCATAATTGAGTAGAACGCTAAAACGTCTTTCCAGAGGTCAGATTTGAAGAAATCGGCGAAAAAGCCGATTTCGTTTATACTTTCATACTTCTCTAGTAAACGGAAACCCTGAAAATAAATTCAGGGTTTCCATATTTTATCAGTATACAATTGGAGCAATGCAATTTTCATCATTATTTTTAGCTGAATTCACGTAGCTGTGAACCGTATATGCTTTAAATTCATTATCCTGTACAGTCTGCAGAAATTCATACGCTTCTGCTGGGTGCTGTTTACGTGGAGTGATCCACTCGTCTTCCATATTTTTAGGTAAAATTATCGGCATTCTGTGATGAATATCCTGCATAAATACATTTGCATCTTTTGTCAAAATCGTACATGTGAATAGCTCTTTGTCCTCATTCACCCATTTATCCCAAAGACCGGCAAAAGCAAATAATTTCCGACCTGAAAGCTGTATTCGCTTCGGCTGTTTATCCCGATCAATCTTTTTCCATTCATAAAAGCTGTCTGCTATAATTAAGCATCTTTTTCGGGACATTAAATTTTTAAAGCTTGGTTTTTCATGTGCTGTCTCACTTCTCGCATTGATCATTTTATAGCCGATCTTTTCATCCTTTGCCCATGATGGTACAAGCCCCCAGCGTAAATACCCCGCTCGCTTCTTTTTTCCATCGTGAATAATTGCCAGCACATTTTGCCCTGGTGCGATATTATAGCTTGGCTGATAGGAATCAATCGGTTGCTCCAGATCAAACTCATTTATTATTTCTAATTCGTCGGCAAGCAATGTATAGCGGCCACACATAATTTCACCATCCTTTCACTTAAAAAATACTAAGATCCCATTGACTCGCAATATGACGCAACAGACGAATTCCCGCTGTGCTATTTCCTTTATCATCTAGTGCTGGGCCATAAACACCTATCCCGCACCCTTTAATAAACGGCAATTCTTCATCACGCACTCTTGGGGGGGATAACGCTATGATACCACCTGAGACACCACTTTTAGCTGGTATTCCAACATATGCAGCAAACTTTCCGGAAGCGTCATACATCCCACATGTAAGCATCAATGCTTTTGCTAGCCTAGCCACCTGTCGCGGAATTATTTCCTCCCCGGTTTCGGGTTCCATACCATCATTTGCAAGTACTACCCCCATTCGGGCAAGATCATCGACAGTGATTTCTATAGAGCATTGTTTAAAATACGTTTCTAACGTAATGTTTAAATCTGACTCCAGAAATCCGGTTTCCAGTAAATAATAGCCGATCGCTCTATTTCGCATGGATGAATCTCTTTCAGATTCATAAACATCAACATTCAAAGCTGGACGATAGCCAAGCATTCTTTCCATTAAATCAAAGATACCCATCAGCTTTGCATCAGATGTATTTCCACTTAACATGGAGCTTACAGTTATTGCTCCAGCATTTATAAGTGGATTGAATGGTTTTTTCAACTGCTTCATTTCCAAATGCATAATTGAATTAAAAGCCTCACCTGTTGGCTCTACATCAACACGATCTAATATATAGGAAACCCCTCGATCCATGCATGCAGCGATAAAGCTGAAGATTTTTGAAATACTCTGAATCGTAAAAGGAACGCCGACATCTCCGGAACTGACTCTCATACCATCATTGCCAATTATCGTAATCCCTAAATGCCCAGGGTTAGCCTCCCCTAAGATTGGTATATAAGAAGCAACCTCCCCATCTTTGGTATGTTTACGATAAAACGACACCCAGTCATCCACATAATTTTGCAGCCATTCCTGTGTCGATTCAGTATTCCAATTTACTGCACCTTGTACCATAGCAATCACTCCACTACTTATATGTTTATATTACATCTGTTTATTTTGGTTCATTTGAAGTTATAAAACTTCCCTGCTTGCATAAGCGCAACTATGGCATTCGCCAAAAGGCTTGGCGATAAGCCACTATTTCTAAACTCTTTTTCAATAATAATTACTATTTCCCTATTTTTACTTTGATAGTCCACCATGTTTAAAACAATAAAGGATAAGTGCATTTGTCGCAATCAATATGCGAAAAAAGTATTTTGAGCAGAATAGCTAAAGAAGTATGGTATTTTTAAACTTACTTTTTAATGAGAACAATAACTGTTCTTTCCCTTCTTTCCCAAGAAAATTATTCTGTATCGTCCATTTTTCCCCAGTAAATAAATTAAAAGGGACCAGCAAAAGTGCTGATCCCTTTTATAAATTGTTTCATCTTATTTTCCAATAAATTGTTGTGTCCAATGGTTACCTTGCTCTACAAAACCTACACCGATATGCGTGAAGTTACCGTTTAAAATATTTGCACGGTGACCGTCACTGTTCATCCAGGCATTTACTACTTCTGCTGGAGTACGTTGCCCTTTCGCAATATTCTCACCAGCAGTTCTGTAAGAAACACCAAATTGTTTCATCATATCAAATGGGGAACCGTATGTTGGGCTGTTATGTGCAAAGTAGTTATTTGCAGCCATATCACGTGACTTTTCACGTGCAACTTTACTTAAGTTTGTATCCATTTGCAATGCTGACAGGCCATGTTTTGCCCGTTCTTGGTTTGTTAATTCTACTACTTCCTGCTCATATTGACTTAATTGTTGGTTTTGAGCTTGGTTTTGTTTTTGTTGTTCTTGTTCTTTAACTGGTTGTTCTACTGGAGCTTCAGGCTGTTTCACTGGTTGCTCTTCTTTCGCTGGTGCTTTTTCTTGTGTTGGTTTTTCTTCTTTCGCTGGTGCATCTTCTTTTTGTACTGGTTGTTCAGCATTCGTTGCTTCTGCTTCTTTTTGTGCTGGTTTTTCTTCTTTAACAGGTTGATCTACTTTTTGTGCTGGTTTTTCTTCTTCTTTTTTAGGTTGTTCTTTTTGTTCAACCTGGATTTTATCCCAATTGAAGTCTTTCCAATCGATTTGGAATGTATTCATATATTTATTTACTAAATCATTTATATTATTCTCGGAAAAACTTCCCCATTTTCCATTTATAGAATAATAGATTTTATATGAATGAACATTCGATTGATCAGCATTTGCTGATGCATCTGCAGTAGATTGAAAAACCCCTCCGAATAATAATGCTGTTGATAAAGCTGTTACTATACCAATTTTCTTAAACATCTTGTTGCACCTCTCCTTTTTTGTTTGTCTTTGTCTTGCAAAATTATCATAGCACGAGTTTTTTGTAATAATTCTGGCAGGCTTTTCCAACCGAAAATAATAGACTCTCTTTTTTCATAGAATTACAGATGAACCCTTTAATTTGTAGTGATGAATAAATAGGTAAAATGAGGGAAATAGGTAAATATTAATTATAATGGAATTATTTACAATTAAATCATCCTTGACATCCTTTCAAACCGGAATTTTTTGTAACAAAGCTCTGGAATTTGTAATGATATTGTTACTTGCTTTTCCTATGCTGCATGCGTTAATTTTAATAGTAGTGTGTGTTGTTTTTGGTAGATTTCAAAAATGTGTATCTTGTAAATCTACCCCCAGAAACGATAATAAATAATAGAAATAATATAAGAGAATTATTTATACAAGTAAATTGTCATCATTGGAGGATCTTATCATGTTATCTACTACAGAAATTGGTATCGATTTAGGTACTGCAAATATTCTTATATATTCAAAAGCTAAAGGAATTGTTTTAAATGAGCCATCTGTTGTGGCTATTGACGTGAATACGAAGCAAGTTGTAGCAGTTGGAGCTGAGGCAAAGGAAATGGTAGGCAAAACTCCTCAAAATATTATCCCTATCCGCCCATTAAAAGATGGTGTGATTGCTGATTATGATGTTACCGCTCAAATGCTGAAAGAATTACTAAAAAAAGTAAGCAAGAAACTAGGGTTGTCTATGAGAAAACCATCTGTTATTGTTTGTACACCTTCTGGAAGTACTAGTGTAGAACGACGCGCAATCCATAACGCTGTAACAAGTTACGGAGCTAAGCAAGTTCATCTAATTGAAGAACCGGTTGCTGCTGCAATTGGGGCCGATCTGCCAGTTGATGAACCTGTAGCAAATGTAATTGTTGATATCGGTGGAGGTACTTCCGAAGTTGGCATCATTTCATTTGGTGGTGTTGTATCTTGCAATTCTGTACGTATTGGTGGAGACAAAATGGATGATGAAATCATACATCATATCCGTAAAAGCTACAATATTCTAATTGGTGAGCGTACAGCTGAGAATATTAAAATGGAAATTGGCTATGCACATCCAAACCATAAAGAAGTTACAATGGAAATACGTGGACGTGATATGGTTACAGGTTTACCAAAAACAGTTACGATTACATCTACAGAAATTTATTCAGCTTTAAAAGAATCACTTGAACAAATATTGGAAGCAATCCGATCCACTTTGGAAAGCTGTCCACCTGAATTGAGCGGGGATATTGTTGACCACGGTATTGTTCTAACTGGTGGTGGTTCCCTTTTAAATGGAATACAGGAATGGCTCTCCAATGAAATAATTGTACCTGTCCATCTCGCCCCAAGTCCACTGGAATCCGTTGCAATTGGAACTGGTCGGGCATTAAAAATGATTACTAAACTGCAAAAAGCAGCGAAATAAGATCCATTAAAAAATGCGGATCCTTCACAAAGTATGGGGAAATTAATAGGTTTGTTTCTTCAAATACACATTATACCGGTTCCGAATAAACCAACTGAACCAACCTTCCCCCGCAAAATATGATTGAACCAAAAATGCTCATACATCACAGTATGAGCATTTTTTTTCATAACGTTTAACTGGCGATATCCTTCGTTCTTTGATCGATATCTGCGTTATCCCGGCGATATTCACGCTCTCCTGGCGATATTCACGCTCTCCCGGCGATATTCACGCTCTCCTGGCGATATTCACGCTCTCCCGGCGATATTCACGCTCTCCTGGCGATATCCCCGCTTCTCCTGGCGATATCCGCACTCTCCCGGCGATATCCACGCTCTCCCGACGATATTCACGCTCTCCCGGCGATATTCCCGCTTCTCCTGGCGATATCCCCGCTTCTCCTGGCGATATCCGCACTCTCCCGGCGATATCCACGCTTCTCCCGGCGATATCCGCACTCTCCTGGCGATATTCACGCTCTCCCGGCGATATTCGCGCTCTCTCGGCGATATTCAAGCTCTCCCGGCGATATCCGCGCTCTCCCGGCGATATTCACGCTTCTCCTGGCGATATTCACGCTCTCCTGGCGATATCCGCGCTCTCCCGGCGATATCCGCGCTCTCCGCTCCGGCCGATATATCTGCTCTGACAGACACATTCGTCCAACATTATTCACTATTTCGATATCCTAACTTCCTGCAAATAAGCTCTGCTGTTTGTTTTGTTTGTTTCTTAATCCGCTGCAAACTTTCTCCTTCGAAATGACTGGAAAGTCCGCTTACCGTTAATGCTGCAACAACTTGCCCCTGAAAATCATAGATTGGATAGGAGATGCCTGTTGTATCTGCATCCTGTTCTCCGATACTGTAAGCATAGCCCTCTCTCTTTATTCTATCCAGCTCCTGCCATAACTCTTGTCTATTAATCTCTTGTTCATTCTTGAGTGTTATTAAATCAGATTCATTTAATATTTCCTCCTGCCTCGTTTTTGGCAGATAAGCAAGTAGCATTTTTGGACCTGATCCGATATAAAGTGGAGAACTTTTGCCGATTCTTGTATATAACCGGAGTGCACGTGTGCTTTCTACTTTTTCAATATAAGTAGCCTCATTATGATTGACGATTACCAGGTGGATAGCTTCATTTATCTCCTGTGCCAATTGCTGCATAAAAGGTAAAGCCACCCCCCTTATTTCTAAGTTATCCGATACAAGCTGCCCAAGTTCGAGCAATTTTATCCCTAATCGATAGCGACTATCATGCTCGTTTTCTTTTGTTTTATATAAAAAACCACTTGCTTCTAATGACGATAATAAGCGATAGGCGGTTGGCTTTGGAATAGTTGACTGCTTGGAAATTTCCTTTAACGAAAGTTCAGGAGAATCTTCCGTAAATAGATTCAATAAATTTAATGCTTTGATTACACTTTGATTCATCGTCAATCTCCTTGCTGATAGTTGTACAAAAGAAGCTTTCTCCACCATTTGCGAGATGGGCTACCTAGATTAAATGTTTACACGGGATTTTTCTAAATTCACCGTTTCTAAAATATTCACGCCACGTTTTTCCATTTCCTTTATATAGGTTTCTCCATAAACAATTTTTTCTGGAGGATAGACTCCCTTTTTAGTAATTGTACCGTTTCCAATCATTTGTGCAACGACAGAGATCGTGTTTGCAGTAGCACGAGCCATCGCTGTTACATTTGTATTTCTATCCTTATAGGTTGTCATTTCATATTGATAGGTGGCGGGTGCACCGTCTTTTTTACCGGATACGATTACTCTCAGCAGGACGGCATCATCCTTTTCTCCCAGTTCAACAATCGGATCAAGTACTTTCAGTAAAACCTCACGTGGATTGATCATTTGCCCATTTACTTCTACCTCATAATCCGTTTTAGTAAGATTCAAATCGACCAGCAGTTTGAACTTTTCAGCGTGTCCCGGGTAACGAATCGTTTTGTATTCAAGTGTATCAATATCAGGATACGAAAGAGATAAGGTTGAAGTTCCTCCAGAGGTATGGAAGGCTTCTAATGGACCAAATTTTTCAAAATAAACTCGTTCCACCTCTGATAATGATGATATCTCTTGTTTTACTCCATTGCGAATAATCAGAGATGGATCGGTGTAATGATCAAATACACCTTCCATCGAAAATACGTGATTGTATTCAAGCGGTGGGTCAGGTTTAACCGGAATTCCACCCACATAAAGCTTGATAGACTCCAATTCATCCAATTTGCCCGCACCATAGCCTGATAAAATATTAATCATTCCCGGGGCAACACCAAGATCAGGTATCAATGTAACACCTGCTATATCCGCATCTTCATGCATGGCAAGAACTTTATCGGTTACGTGACCAATGTGTCCGCCAAGATCAACAGAATTTACCCCTACCTCAATTGCTGTTTTAGCAACAATCTCATTGAATGAATAAAATAGTGCATTGATAATTACGTCAAATTGACGCATATAATTTGCTAAGTCCTGAGGATCAGTTGCATTTACCTGATATGCTGTGAGCTTAGGTGAATTCAGCTGATCACAAACCTGTTGCGCCCTACTTAAATCAATATCCGCTAAACCAACAGCAGTTACACCTTCACTTGCAACTAAATCTCGTGCTGCTTCTTTTCCCATTAGCCCTGAACCTACTACACCTATTTTCATACGCTTCACTCCTCGTTATATTTATTTACTCACATTTGCCCAGCACTTTCTATTAAGCTATTTTTACCGAGCATTTCACTTTGTCATCTCACATTGAAAAAAATCCCTATCCTCTATTCCACATCAATTTGTGCTCGCTGTAGCTTCCCGCTATAGTCTACGTAAATTGCCTTCCATTCGGTAAATACATCTAGAGCCTGCACACCTGAATCACGATGTCCGTTACCTGTACCTTTAGTACCGCCAAATGGCAAATGTATTTCTGCTCCCGTTGTGCCTGCATTCACGTAAACGATTCCTGTATCTAAATCACGCTGGGCTTTAAATACCCGGTTCACATCATTTGTAAAGATCGAACTTGAAAGACCGTATGTTACACCATTATTAACTTCAATAGCTTCCTCAAAGCTTTTTACCGGTATTAACGAAACAACCGGTCCAAAAATTTCCTCCTGGGCAATCCGCATGTCAGCAGTTGCATCCGTAAACAATGTCGGTGCGAAATAATTTCCCTTACTATGCTCACCATCTGTTAACTCATAACCGCCAGCAAGTAATTTAGCCCCTTCATTTTTCCCAATTTCAATATAATTTTTTATTTTTTCCATTCCAGCCTGATTAATAATCGGACCAACCTTAATGGACTCATCCAGACCGTTACCAATACTCAGATTTTCCATTGATGAAAGTAACCGCTCTTCTAGTGTTTCTTTTACAGACTCATGAACAATTACCCGACTGCAGGCCGTACAGCGCTGACCACTCGTTCCAAAAGCACTCCAGAGAATCCCTTCAACCGCTAAGTCTATATCCGCATCATCCAGGACAATAACGGCGTTTTTACCACCCATTTCCAGTGATACCTTTTTCAATTGCTTTCCGCATTCACTGGCGATATTGCGCCCTGTATCGTTTGAGCCTGTGAATGAAATAACACGAATATCACCATGATGAACCATTGCATCGCCTACTGCAGTACCTGCACCAAAAACAACATTTATAACGCCTTTTGGCAGCCCTGCTTCTTCAAATATTTTCGCAAGTTCATATGCCATAATTGGCGTTTCTGTTGCGGGCTTCCAGATCACTGCATTTCCAGCAACAATTGCCGGGAATGATTTCCATGTTGCAATCGCAATCGGAAAATTCCATGGGGTTATAATGCCAACAACTCCAACTGGCGCACGTTGGCTCATGGCAAATTTATCTTTTAATTCTGCCGGTGTGGTTTGACCGAATAACCGTCTGCCCTCTCCCGCCATATAATACGCCATATCAATTCCTTCTTGTACTTCCCCACGAGCTTCTTCAATTACTTTGCCATTTTCCATTGTTAACAGTTGGGACAGTCTTTCTTTACGTTCCTTCATCATGTATCCAACTTGATAAAGAATTTCCGCACGCTGGGGTGCCGGTACTAGTGCCCATTCCTTTTGTGCCTTCTTAGCTGCCACAACAGCTGCTTCTACACTTTCCGCACCTGATAATGGAACCTGAACAACTTCTTCACCTGTTGCAGGGTTGATTACTGCGGTAGATTCATTAACATCTACCCAATTACCATTAATAAAGTTTTTGAGTTTTTGAGTTTGTAGTGTTACTGCCGTCATAAAAAATACCTCCTGAGATTTTATTTAGTTAACCTGCTTAAAGCATCCTTCATACTACTGATAATTCAAGCTGCTTCATGCGGTAAATCACTTCATCTAATCTGTCTGTAGTTACAGATAACGCTATTCGAAAAAACCCCTCACCACCAGGGCCAAAAGCTGTCCCTGGAGACACAATAATTCCTGCTTCATCAAGCAGTTTATTCGCAAATGTAATCGAGCTAAAACCTTCTGGAACCTTTGCCCAAATAAAAATTGTACCTTTAGGCTTTTCAGCAATAATCCCTATTTCATTTAATGCAAAATGCAGTTTTTCCATTCGTTCTTTGTAAACTTGATTATTCGCTACAACAGATGATAAATCACTTGTCAGCGCAGCTGCAGCAGCCTTTTGAATTGGGAGAAACTGACATGTATCAATATTGCTTTTTAATGTTGCCAGTGCTTGAATGATTTCTTTGTTTCCGACGACATAGCCAATTCTCCATCCCGTCATATTAAAGGTCTTTGAAAGTGAACCAAATTCCACTGCATAGTCTTTGGCCCCCGGAATCTGCAGTACACTTGGAGATTTATAATCATTAAATGTAACAAGGTCATATGCGGCATCATTTGCAAGAACCAGATGATTCGCTTTGGCAAATGCAACCGCTTCCAAAAAAGTACTTAATTCGACAGTAGCTGCTGTTGGATTACTTGGATAATTTAAAAACATCAGCTTTGACCGTTTAATGTCTTCCTCCGACATATCATCATAAAGTGGTACATAGCCATTTTCTATATCCAATGGCAGTGTAACACTTTCCCCGCCAGCTAAATGAACACTATTTCGATAAACCGGGTAACCTGGATCTGGAACGATCACTGCATCCCCCGGGTTAATTACTGTCTGAATGATATTGGCTATGCCCTCTTTTGATCCAATCAGTGTTAAAACTTCCTGCTCAGGATCTAGATCAACCCCATAGTTTTTCTTGTAATACCCTGCAACCGCTTCTTTAAATTCAATACATCCACTATAGGATGAATACCGATGATTATCTGGGTTCTTCGCTTCCTCCACCAGTTTTTCGTAAATAAAATCAGGTGTTGGCAAATCCGGTGCACCAATTCCTAAATCAATCACATCTACCCCCTTACGCTCAAGTTCCTTTTTCTTTCTTTGAAATTCGGAAAATAAGTATGGTGGCAGGTTTTTCACTTTATCAGAAACAAACCGCATTCTCCACCCTCCCATTTCATTTAATGAAACGATATTTCATATATATTATTAGTATAAATCACTATTCCAAAATTTACAATTATTTTTAAAATAAAAATATAATTTATACAAAATAACTAGAAATAAACAGCTTATCTGTCCTTTTTTTGTTAAAATGGTACTGATAAACTATGCTGATAAGGAGTGCTTCTATGAATACTGAAATATCCTATGCACAGTCTTTAGATATGCATGACGAGCTTAAACGCTTTCGAAAGGAATTTTATATTTCAAATGACTTGATTTATTTTGACGGAAATTCATTGGGTCTACTTTCAAAACGGGCAGAAAAAGCAGTCAATACCTTGATGGATTCCTGGAAAAAACATGCAATTGATGGATGGTCCAATGGAAAACATCCATGGTTTTATTTATCCGAAAACTTAGGGGAAATGGCAGCAGATTTAGTTGGAGCAAAGCCTGATGAGGTGATCGTAACAGGCTCCACAACGACAAATCTGCATCAACTCGTCTCAAGTTTTTTTAAACCAGAAGGCAAAAAGACAAAAATACTTGCAGATGCATTAAATTTCCCTTCCGATATTTATGCATTAAAAAGTCAGCTGCAACTAAAGGGATTAAACTCTGAGGATCATCTTATTCAGGTGAAAAGCAAAAACGGGAACACACTTAAAACACAGGATATTATTGATGCCATGACAGACGAAGTAGCATTAATTGTATTGCCCTCCGTACTATACCGGAGTGGTCAAATTCTCGATATGGAAACATTGACAAAAGAAGCACATAAACGGGGTATCTTAATCGGCTTCGATTTATGTCATTCCATTGGCTCCATTCCCCATTATTTAACTGCATGGGATGTTGATTTTGCATTTTGGTGTACATACAAGCATTTGAATGGCGGACCTGGCAGTGTTGGAGGACTTTATGTAAATCAAAAGCATTTTGGAACTGCTCCCGGACTTGCAGGATGGTTCGGTTCAGCAAAGGATAAACAATTCGATATGGAGCACACCCTTACTCAAGCTGAACATGCTGGAGCCTTCCAAATCGGCACACCACATGTATTAAGCACAGCACCACTAATCGGATCACTTGAAATGTTCCAAGAAGCAGGAATCGGAAAAATCCGCAAAAAATCGCTACAGTTAACGAATTACTTAATGGAATTGATTGATACGGAATTAGCTGACGATGGATTTAAAATTGCAAACCCTCGAGACGAGCAGACACGTGGAGCCCATGTTTTTCTGGAACATCCAGAGGCTGCTCGTATTTGTAAAGCATTGAAGGCCGATGGAGTCATTCCTGATTTCCGTAATCCTAATGGAATCCGTCTAGCTCCAGTCGCACTCTACAATACATTTGAAGAGGTTTGGCAAATGGTACAAATTTTAAAAAGAATTATGAAAGAAGAACGCTTTCAAAAATTTGAAAATAAGCGAGGTGTGATCGCATAATGACACAATGGATTGATATTTCTCAAAGACTGACAAATGACATGGCAGCTTGGCCTGGAGATACTCCCTTCTCTTTTTCTCTAACCTATTCAAAAGAACAAACAGGCTCCGTTAATATTGGGCAAATGACTGCAAGCCTGCATACCGGAACACATGTGGATGCCCCATTCCACTATGATGATGAGGGTAAAACAATTGAGCAACTGGATATACATCGTTATATTGGAAGTGCTGTAGTTATTGATGTCAGTCATGTAGCAAAAATTACCGCAGAAGTTTTACAGCAGTTTGATTTGGATGGAGTGAAGCGACTCCTGCTGCATACATCCTTGCCGAATAACCCGAATCGATTTCCAGAAACAATGCCGATTCTTGATCCAGATGTGGCACCATACCTAAAAGAAAAAGGTGTCATTCTAATCGGTGTAGACATGCCGTCAGTGGATCTTGCCGATAGTAAAGACCTCAAAACACATCATGCGTTATATCAACATGGGATCAATATTTTGGAAAATATTATGCTGGATCATGTACAGCCGGGTTCCTATGAATTAATTGCGCTACCACTGGCGATTGTTGGAGCTGACGGAAGCCCGGTGCGAGCTGTCATACGTCCAATTCAAGAAAGTGGGAACATCTATGACTGATAATAAATATGGTGATACATTTAAAGCCGAAAAAGGAATCCATACCGATTTTATTGAAAAAATGACCTATGGTGATTATTTACAGCTTGATACATTATTATCCAGTCAGAAACGGTTATCTGATCATCATGATGAAATGCTATTTATTATCATTCACCATGTCAGTGAGCTTTGGCTAAAGTTAATTATTCATGAAACACAAGGTGCAGTGGCGGCAATAGAGCGTGGTGAGCTTCAGGCCTCCTTTAAAATGCTGGCACGTGTTTCTAAAATACAATCACAAATTATTCAGGCCTGGGATGTTTTATCCACTTTAACTCCAGCGGAATACATGGAATTCCGTGATAGGTTAGGCAATGCTTCCGGGTTCCAATCCTATCAATATCGCTTGGTCGAATTTGTTCTTGGATATAAAACACCATTTATCCTAAAAATATATAAAAAAGATCCAGAGCTTCATGAAATTCTGGAAAAAGCCTATCACTCCCCAGGACTTTATGATGTTGCAATTCAGGAACTCGCACGTGAAGGGTTTCCAATAAACGATGCCGTTTTAACACGTGAATTCTCCAAAACATACGAAAAAGATGCCTCTGTAGAGCAGGCTTGGCTTGCAGTATACAAAAATGTTGATAAATACTGGGATCTATATCAGCTAGCAGAAAAGCTGGTGGACATTGAAGATTGGTTCCAGCAATGGCGCTTCAGACATATGAAAACTGTTGAACGAATTATTGGCCACAAAACAGGAACCGGTGGATCATCAGGTGTTGGCTATTTGAAAAAGGTGCTCGATCATTACTTCTTCCCAGAGCTATGGGATATTCGAACAAAAATATGATTATTATTAAAAGGTCTTTTTAATAAATTTTGAGACTGCACTTCGTTCGTAATAGATAGAAAGTGCGACACAGTGAAAATTTTTTCGTGTGACGTGTTCACTCATTAGAATGCTGGTTGAGTTCTAAAACTCGCTTCGGCAGAATACTTCGCTTTCCGCGGGCACGGCTTCAGTCTTCTCGAGAAAACCACTCTGCGGGGTCTTCAGACATGTGCTGGGACTGCGATTACTCGCCCCATCGAAAACCTTTGTTCCCGCAGGAGTCTTCGTATTCTGCCTACGCTAATGGAGACTGTCTTTAAAGTTTGATGCAATCAAATGCTAAATCTTTTTATAGAGAGAAGCGCTATACCAGCGGAGGAAACACACGAAGACTCCTGTGGGAGGAAAGGCATAGGTGAGACCCCTGAAGACGAGTAGCACGAGGAGTCTCACCAGCCGCCCACGGAAAGCGTAGTGGGTTTCCGGAGCGCTGGACTAGCACTCATCTTCTCCAAAAAGGGAAGAAATCATGCTAAGGTTACGTCGCAGTTTATAGAATTTGCGCAATAACAACAATTTTTTTGATAGGGAGAACCCATGGTACAGTCCCAAACTTTTAGAAAACACCATTATTAAAAGTATTCAACACATGTTATACTAAAAAGATGTTTTTCAACTCAGATTTACTATGAAAGGAAGGCAAACATGCGAACAAAACAAGATCAATGGTCGACGAAACTCGGCTTCATTTTATCATCTGCCGGAGCTGCAATCGGCCTTGGGGCAATTTGGAAATTCCCATATATGACAGGAATGAATGGTGGAGGGGCATTTTTCCTATTATTTATTGCCTTTACGATCATCATTGGCCTTCCTATTTTAATTGCAGAATTTATTATTGGTAGGGGGGCTGAGAAGGAAGCAGTCAGTGCCTATAAAAAACTTGCACCGAAAGGCTTATGGTCTATCATCGGGAAATGGGGTGTTGTAGGAGCATTTCTGCTCATGTCTTTTTACAGTGTTGTTGGTGGATGGGTACTCCTATATAGCGGTTTATCCATACCAGGGATGATTATTCAAGATGCGGCCAATTACCCGAAACTATTTGCCAGCATTACGGGAAATCCGCTGATCACCATTCTTGGTCATGGATTATTTATCCTGATTAATGTCATTGTTATTTCATTTGGAATTAAAGATGGAATCGAGAAGTCGAGCAAGATTCTAATGCCATTATTATTTGTGTTTTTTATTATTCTTGTTATTCGTGCAGTTACTTTTGAAGGGGCTATGGAAGGAATCCGTTTCTTTTTACAACCCGACTTTTCTAAACTAAATGCAGAAAATGTATTGTACGCACTAGGACAGTCCTTCTTCTCCCTGGCTGTTGGTATTTCCGTGATGGTTACCTACAGTTCCTATTTGAAAAAAGATGTAAGCCTTCCAATGTCAGCAGGTTCTGTCTCGATCATGAATATTTTTGTTTCCCTATTGGCTGGTTTAGCCATATTCCCTGTTGTATTCGCATTTGGCCTTGAGCCGGCAGAGGGACCTGGACTGTTGTTTATCGTCTTGCCGGAAGCTTTTGCCCAGATGCCGTTTGGTGAAATTTTTCTAAGCCTATTTTTATTACTATTCTTATTCGCTGTGTTAACCTCATCGTTTAGTATGCTGGAGATTATTACATCTGCATTCACAGCGAAAAAAGGGAGTTCACGTAAAAAAGTAGCTTCGCTTGTTGGACTAGCAGTCTTTCTTGCCGGGATTCCCGCTGCTTTATCATCTAGTAATTTAGCTGACTTTAAAATTTTTGGGTTAACCATTTTTGATGCAACTGATTTTCTCGTCAGTAATATTATGCTCCCGGGTGGATGTTTGTTAATCGCCTTATTTATCGGCTTCCGAATGGATAAAGTACTGATAAAACAGGAATTCTCCTATGGTAACCAATTATCTTCTGGCATCTATCAGGTTTGGTTTCAGTTAATGCGTTGGATTGTTCCACTCACGATTATAATCGTTTTCCTCAGCTCACTAGGGATACTTTAAGGTAAGATGATAAGAAAGGAGCGATTTGTAATGACACAAAAAATCATAATAGTTGGTGGAGTTGGTGGTGGTGCAACTGTAGCGGCACAAATTCGCAGGAATGATAAGGATGCAGAAATTATAATTTTTGATAAGGGGAATTATATTTCTTTTTCCAATTGTGGCATGCCTTATTATATTGGCGGAATAGTAGAAGAACGGGATGATTTATTAATTCCAACAGATAAATTTAGTAAAAAATATGATGTCGACATAAGAGTTAACAGTGAAGTCATCAATATCGACCGAGTGAGTAAACAAATTCGTTACAGCAGTGATTTGGGGATACAGGAAGAAACATATGATAAGCTCATCTTATCCCCTGGTGCATCAGCAAATACACTCAATTTAAAAGGACTCAATGAGAAACGGACCTTTGCATTACACACGATTCCAGACATGGATCAAATCCACACTTTTATTAAGGAAAATAAACCAAAAACAGCCGCTATTGTCGGAGCGGGCTTTGTTGGCATGGAAATGGTGGAAAACCTGCACGCTTTAGGGTTGGAATGTACTGTCATTGACAGGTCCGAACAGGTCATGAAAATCATCGATAAAGACATGGCCGCCATTGTGGAAGAACATTTGAAGGAGCAAAAGGTAAAGCTCATTCTCGATGATGGTTTGGCTTCATTTTCCAATGACGGAAAAGAGCTTCAATTAAATAGCGGGAAGACTGTTCAAGCGGATATGACCCTCCTGGCGATTGGGGTAAAACCAAATACACAGCTTGCGATTGATGCCTCATTGAAGCTTGGAGATACTGGAGCTATTAAGGTAAACGAGTTTATGCAAACGACAGATCCAGCTATTTATGCACTAGGAGATGCTGTAGAAACAAAGGATCAAATTACAAATACACCAAGACATATTGCGCTTGCTTGGCCAGCACACAGGCAGGCATACATTATTGCCAGCCATCTGAATGGAGAAAATATTGCTTACAGTGGGACGCTCGGTTCAGCCATCTTAAAGATTTTTGACTTAACAGTGGGGGCAACCGGACATACCAGTACCTCTCTTGAAAGACTTGGATATTCATTTAAAGAAGAAGTGTTGGAAACATACTCCTATGCAAGATATTATCCTGGTTCGGATAAGCTATGGTTAAAAATATTATTTGATGACAGATCCGGCACAATCTATGGTGCACATGTAGTAGGCTTTGGAGGTGCTGATAAACGGCTGGCAGTTTTAACTACTGCAATTAAAGCGAATCTAACGGTGGCGGATTTACCCGAGCTTGAGCTTGCATATGCTCCACCATATTCCAACTCCAAGGATCCAATCAATATTCTTGGGTATAAAGCAAGTGCCACATTGAGGCGATAAGACAGGATTTAATTGAAAGGGAGAGCAAATCACATGCTTCACTTTTAAATTTAACATGGTTTTGGGAATAATCCTGTTAGTTAAGAGATCACTGCCTAAAGTTGAGAGACAGCAGGCCATAGTTGAGCGATCTACTGCCTAAAGTTGAGAGACAAGCCAATAAAGCTGGCTTATCTCTCAACTTATTCCCCTGTTCTCTAAAACTTCCATCTAATATCCCTTATTCCCAGATCCCCTGGCATAAAGTAAACTTCTGTTATTACCATTATTATTTACATAAAAAAATCCCAGCCACATTCGGCAAGGATTTTCTTATATGGTTAAAGATCTTCTTCAAATCGATAGACAAGCTTAAAATTGTTTTCATCTAAAAGTTCGGCAACATGAACACGTACACCATGCCCAAAGATGACCTCATCATTTGTCATTGCAACGATCATTGATTTAATTTCATTGTGTACATCAATATAAATATCCCCGACAACAGGTTTCAATGTATTATCAGTTTCAGCTAAATAGGAAATCGATTCATCCTGCAGTTGCTGCTCCTCTGGCACTAGGTTTTTATCAAAATAGGCGATTTCCTGGCTTGCATCTGCTCTGCCTGGAACCAAAACAACATATTCATTATGTTTAACCCCATTATCTCTTGTTGTAACAACATTACCATCTTCAACACTATCCACTTTTTCAATTTCATTCAGCGAATAATGATCAAGAAAATCCGGGGTCGGCTTCACAATTAATATATAATCTCCAGGTTCCGGTTTGGTATCTTTATTAATGGTGTATCGTTTGCCATAAAAAATAAACGTGTCATTATGCTGTGGTTTGTATAGTTCAATTTCACTGGCTTTTGTTAAAATTTGCTGCATGTCTTTCAAACGGTACAAGTGAACCGACTTTTTAAACATCGGTTTAACTGAATACACTTTATGCAGTTCATTTCTATAAAAAACAAATTGCCCTTTCCTAACTTGAAATAGCTTCACATTTATACCTCCTATTTAAAATATACATAAATTTATGCATATAAGATCATTTCTTATTTTCCCGTAACTGCCCTTTATTTAAACATATATTTTTGCAAAAGTATACTATGACTATTATTTTACTAGTATTAACGTACATTCGCTTCCATATGTACAAAAGGAAGCTCTGTATCAACCTCACCTAAAATCCTTTTTGTTCCGATATTCTTTCCATAAAGCCATGTATTAAAATCAAAAATTACAGGCTCACGATTGCCACCCAATGCAAACCAGGCCTTTTTTTCTTTTGGAAAGTAAGCAGACGTATGGATGGTACCTGCCCAATTTTTATATTGGGTAGAAAATACACCCTTATCCGGATCATTCAACAGGCAAAATGCTTTATAGGCATCTGTCACTTTACTTTCCTGCTTTTTAATTGCATTCATCCGGTTATACGAATCGTCCAGATGATGACGATTCTCATCCTTCAACAATTCAAAGTGATTGGTACAAACATTGGATTTACGCACCTCCACCCCCCTTGGAGTAGCTTCAATTACAAATGTCTCTTCTTCTTCATCTAGGACAATATAGCTGAATGAATGGCGATGTGGTATTTCCTTTAACAGGGAAACTGCCTCACCAACCGTTGCACAATTTTCCAGAACGATTCTTCCAATCATATTACAGATAAACCCATCCCCAGGCTTTTTCCGGTGCATAAAATTATAGCCCATCGCAAGTCCCTTTTCATTCATGCCATCCATCCTGCCAGTTATTCGCTGGGAAGGACCAATTACTGCATACCCCTGGTCTGTTGGCTGAAAAATAGTATAGCGACCTTCATACGTTTTTGGATGATAATCATAGTTTCGGATCATATAATCAGTTCCTGTGAAAATAGAACAGCCACTTTTAACATATTCAAGCCGATAACCACCAAATTCCTGCAGCACCTCCTCTATTTTCCATTCCAATGCATTCTGTAGGCCTAGTAATTCATCCCAGATACCTGGTGCAATAGGAAGAATTGCATTTTTCACTTCCCTTTCGGTGATAATAAATCGTGGTCTCCGTATGTTCCATTGTTTTTTACGATTTTGAATGGTAAAAGAATTCTTTAATAATTTCCCCTGCATATATCCAAAGTCATAATGGCCTCCGCGAAATTGAATAATATCACTATATATCTGTTTCATCAACTCACCCTTTCCATCGTTTCTACTTCCAGTTTAATCGATTCGGTTAATTTATGAAAAAAACCGGATCATTTGAAACTTTTTTCTAGCATGACCCATAGGAATAATTGGAGTAATAAATTTAGGAGCTGAACACATGATAGGAATAGTAACAACAACGACTCTCTCATTTATTCTGTATGCTCCACGCGATATCTGCGCTCTCCTGACGATATTCCCGCTCTCCTGGCGATATTTCCGCTCATCGTGGCGATATCCTCGTTCTCCCGGCGATATTCCCGCTCATCCGGGCGATATCCGCACGCTCCCGGCGATATTCCCGCTCATCCCGGCGATATTTCCGTTCTCCTGACGATATTCCCGCTCATCCGGGCGATATTTCCGCTCTCCCGGCGATATCCTCGTTCTCCCGGCGATATTTCCGCTCATCCGGGCGATATTTCCGTTCTCCTGACGATATTCCCGCTCATCCGGGCGATATCCGCACGCTCCCGGCGATATTCCCGCTCATCCGGGCGATATCCTCGTTCTCCCGGCGATATTTCGCGCTCTCCTGGCGATATCCGCACGCTCCCGGCGATATTCCCGCTCATCCGGGCGATATCCTCGTTCTCCCGGCGATATTCCCGCTCATCGTGGCGATATCTGCGCTCTCCCGGCGATATCCCCGCTCATCCGGGCGATATTTCCGTTCTCCTGACGATATTCCCGCTCATCCGGGCGATATTCCCGCTCATCCGGGCGATATCCTCGTTCTCCCGGCGATATTCCCGCTCATCCGGGCGATATCCTCGTTCTCCCGGCGATATTCCCGCTCATCCGGGCGATATTTCCGTTCTCCTGACGATATTCCCGCTCATCCGGGCGATATTCCCGCTCATCCGGGCGATATCCTCGTTCTCCCGGCGATATTTCCGCTCATCCGGGCGATATTTCCGTTCTCCTGACGATATTCCCGCTCATCCGGGCGATATTCCCGCTCATCCGGGCGATATTCTCGTTCTCCCGGCGATATTTCGCGCTCTCCTGGCGATATCCGCACGCTCCCGGCGATATTCCCGCTCATCCGGGCGATATCCTCGTTCTCCCGGCGATATTTCCGCTCATCGTGGCGATATTCCCGCTCATCCGGGCGATCTAGCAGATATTCCCCTCCCTCAAAATGAAAATCGACCTAAAAGACAATCTTTCAGGTCGATCAATTAGTTGCTTTCCATTTCTTCCACCAGCAATGAGAGTTCTTCCCAGCGCTCCATTTTTGCTTCTAATTCTGCTCCTAATTTTTGTTGTTTTCCGAACAGCTCCTGAACTTTTTCTGAATCACTGCCCGCTTCGACAATTGCTTCTTGCATTTTTTCTCTCTTTCCTTCCAATTCCATGATTACATCTTCTATACTTTCCCATTCCTTCTGTTCCTTATAAGATAACTTTTTCTTTTGCTTTATTGGTTTCTGATCCACTTTGACAGATTTCGTTTTTACCTTGGTATTTTTCAGGTGCTGCTCCATATATTCACTGTAATTTCCAAAAAACGTCTTTGTTTTACCTTCCCCAGTAAATACCAGTAAACGATCTACCACTCGATCTAAAAAGTAGCGATCGTGGGATATGGTGATGACAACACCCGGAAAATTATCCAAATATTCCTCCAAAACACTCAATGTCTGTGTATCCAGATCATTTGTTGGTTCATCTAAAAACAATACATTCGGTTCTGTCATTAAAACCTTCAGCAAATATAGCCGACGTCTTTCCCCACCCGATAGTTTTCGAATATAGGTCCACTGCTCGGCTCTCGAAAATAAAAACCGCTCAAGCATTTGTTCTGCAGTAATCACATCTCCATCAATTGTTTGAATAACTTCAGCAACCTCTTTTATATAATCAATGATCCGCATACTGCCATCCAGTTCTTCTTCCCCCTGTGTATAATAGCCAATTTTAACGGTTTCTCCAATTTCAATTTCACCTTGATCCGGTGGAATGCGCTCAGCCATTATGTTCAGTAATGTCGATTTACCGGAACCATTTGCACCAATAATTCCAAGCCTTTCATCAGGCACAATCAAATGACTGAAATCATGTAATACTGATTTTCCATCATAGGATTTTTCAATATTTTTTACTTCAATTACTTTTTTCCCAAGCCTTGCCGAGCCCACCTGGAATTCTACATTTTGCTTCTTTGTATCAAATGTCTTCTCCTTCATTTCCTCCACACGACCGATTCTTGCTTTTTGCTTTGTCGAGCGTGCTTTTGCGCCACGCTTTAGCCAGGCAAGCTCTCGTCGCAATGTATTATGATGTTTCAGTTCACTGCTAACTTCCAGTGCTTCACGCTCTGCTTTTTTCTCTAAGAAGATTTCATAATTACCTTCATAAATATATAGATTACCTTTATCCAGCTCATAAATTCGGTTTGTTACACGATTTAAAAAATACCTGTCATGTGTCACAAGCACAAAAGAACCTTTATATGTTTGCAGGTATTTTTCCAGCCATTCTACGGTTTCATTATCCAAATGGTTTGTTGGTTCATCAAGGATTAATAAATCTGCAGGCTGAATTAATGCTTTCGCAATAGCAACACGTTTTTTCTGACCACCTGAAAGCTCTGCCACCTGTTTATCAAAATCAGTGATACCTAATTTTGTTAGTACTGTTTTGGCAGTCGTATTTGCTTCCCATGCATCAAGTTCATCCATTTTTTGTTGTAATTTAAGCAATTCGGACTGTGCTTTATCATTTGTTGAATCACGTTGAAGCTTGAGAAGTGCACCTTCATATTCCCTCATCAGCTTCATCACAGCAGCTTCCCCAAAATAAATCTGCTCGATAACAGTTAAGCTCAGATCAAGCTGTGGATCCTGTGCTAAATATTCAATCTGATAATCTTTCGGATGTTTAACAATCCCTTTATCCGGAGATTCTATTCCGGCAATTGTTTTTAAAAAAGTAGACTTCCCTGTCCCATTTACACCGATTAAACCAATCCGTTCGCGATCAGCTATTGTACAATTTATTTCATTAAACAACACTTTTTCTCCATATGATTTATATAAATTTTCAACAGTAAGCATGTGCATGAACCTTCCTTAGAAAATAGTATCCTTATTTTTTTTGATCATCTTTACGAAACAATGCTTTCAATACAATAACAATTAAAAATAAGAACCAGGATGTAACAACATAGAAAATAACTTTATTTGCTTCGCTCATATCAGAAAGAAAGAACGCCATCCCTGTCCAGATTACAGCAATGATAATCAGTTGTGTTACTAAAAGTTTCATGTGTATTCCTCCGAATCAATAAAATTCCCCATCTCTCAGTTTATCCTACTACCATTTAATTTTCCATATAAAAAGCTGAGAATGTGCAGGATTACGCCTACATTCCCAGCTTGATTTTGCTTTATCATTTTTTTTGCTTGTGATGAATTTTATTGATCTCGTCCGCAACAAATTGTACGCTTGTTCCAACAATTACCTGTATACTATGCTTCCCAACAATATTAATACCTGGAACATTTGTGGATTTAATCTTGTCTTGGTCAACTGCATCCATATCTTTTACTTCAATTCGCAGGCGAGTTGTACAATTATCGATAGAAGTAACATTTTCCTGACCGCCAAGTCCTTCATAAATAGATTCACCCATTACTGCAAAACGATCTTTTCCTTTTGTTTCAGTCAATTCGCCTTCAACTGTTTCTTCATCAGCTAAATCTGCTGTTTCCTCTTCCCTTCCTGGTGTTGTAATGTTAAATTTAACGATTAAGAAACGGAATAAGAAATAATAAATCACCGCAAATACTAGACCTTGAACAATAAGCATATATGGCTGATTCGCCAATGGCAGTCTCATACTTAAAACAAAGTCAACTAACCCTGCACTAAAGCCAAATCCTGCTGTCCACTGGAAAAATGCAGCTATTGCCAAAGAAAAACCGGTTAATACAGCATGTACTACATAAAGTGCTGGAGCAACAAACATAAATGAGAATTCAAGTGGCTCTGTAACCCCTGTAAAGAATGCTGCCACACCTGCTGCAAGCATTAGGGATGCCACTTGCTTTCTCCTTTTCGTTTTAGCTGTGTGATACATGGCTAAAGCCGCTGCTGGCAGTCCAAACATCATAACAGGGAAGAATCCAGCCTGATACATTCCGGTAACACCTTTTTCACCAGTTCCTGCCCAGAAATTACCTATATCATTTATTCCAGCAACATCAAACCAAAACACAGAATTTAAAGCATGGTGCAATCCTGTTGGAATTAATAATCTATTAAAGAATCCGTATAAACCTGCACCGATAAATTCTAAGTTACTGATTGCAGTTCCAAATGAAACCAGACCAGAATATACAACTGGCCATACAAAGAATAATATAGCAGACATAACCAGCATAGACGCAGCAGTCATAATTGGGACAAGACGCTTCCCACTGAAGAATGCCAATGCATCCGGTAATTTCACTTCACTGTAGCGGTTATACATAACAGATGCAACGATACCAGAAAGTATTCCTATAAAGGCGTTATCAATATTTGCAAAGGCTGCATTTACGTTCTCCGGTTCCACTGATTGCAGCAATGCGACAGTATCTGTAGAGAGGAGTGTTGTTACTACTAGGAATCCAACAAGCCCAGCTAGTGCCGCAGCTCCATCTTTTGTTTTTGACATTCCCAAAGCCAGTCCAACAGCAAATAAAATCGGTATACTATCGATAATGGAAGAACCTGCTTTAATTAAGAATGCCGCAATGACATTTCCTTCTCCCCATCCAGATGGATCAATCCAATAGCCGATCCCCATTAATATTGCCGCAGCCGGTAATACAGCCACAGGCAGCATCAAGGAACGACCAATTCGCTGAAAATAAGTTTTCATCTCTTTTTCCTCCTAAAAATTTAAATTGATAGTAATTCAAGACTGCATACTTCTTAACCTTTCAATATGCAGTGTAATGTAACCTAACTCTTCTTCCGGAAGATTTATTCCATGTTTTGTCACAAGTTTGTCTGCTACCTTTTTTGCACAATTGTATGCAAGCGGAAATTTCATCTGCAGCATTTTGAACATCTCCTCATCCATGGTGTGAAGATCATTGGATTTAAGCCTCATAATAGCAAAGCGTAAATGAGTAATAAGACGCTCATATGCGATATCATCTTCATCTACTGTAATATCCAAAGAATCGTTAATCGCTTTCATCATATCCTTCAAAATAGAGGTTAACCGTACTATTTCATGTAAATCACCTCCCTGAATCTTCATTGCGTGAATATGAAGTGCAATAAACGCTGCTTCATCAACAGGCAACGTGATATGCAATCTTTCTTTTACATGCTGAATACTCCAAAGGCCAATTTCAAATTCCTTCTTGTACAATACCTTAACCTCTTGAAGCAGCTTGTTTTTCAAATGTATTCCCTTTTTCTCTCTTTCAATTGCAAAGGAAAGATGATCAGTAAGAGCAAGACGGATATGTTCATCCAGTTTTGTGTGCAGAAAATGTTCAGCGTACGCAATAATTTCTTCCGCTATCAAAATATGCTCTTCCGGAATGCGGGCAAATAATTGCTGCAGCTTTTGATTTTCCTTCAACACAAAAAGCTTTTCAATTTTGGCCATGTTCACCACATCATTTTTCCCTTTGTTAAAACCTACTCCACCTCCAATAGCGATCTTTTCTTCATGTTCATCCAAGACAACTACAGCATTATTATTTAAGATCTTGGTTATCTTCATTCAAGACACTTCCTCTATTCCGAGACAATCATTAGTGTAGTTTCCTTGCTTCTTGCTGTTTTGTCCACTGTCATCGTATATTTTTTATTACTATTCATGCTGTTGGTAATCACAATAGGAGTGACAATGCTTTTAGCATGCTCCTTAATATAATCCAAATCAGCCTCAACCAGCAGCTGTCCGACAGTTATTTTATCACCTGTCTTAACTGCTGTTTCAAAGCCCACTCCTTTTAATGCAACTGTCTCCAGGCCTATATGAATAAGGATTTCGGTGCCATCCTCCGCTTCAATCCCAATTGCATGCTTTGTTTCAGGAACTTGCACAACCTTACCATCAACTGGCGAATGAAATTTTCCATCTGTTGGTATCACCGCAATTCCTTCCCCCATCATTTTTTCACTGAATACCGGATCTGGAACGTCTTCAAGCGGGATAATATCTCCATTTACAGGTGCGACTAATTTCATATCTGAAGGTTGCTTGGACTTTTTGAAAAAATTAAAAGCCATTTTATCTCTCCTTAATTGTTTTTGATGATATTATTTGCATACCCTGTCTTTCTATAAGCGAATACACAAAAAAGACATGGAGGTATAGAAAATCCCTTCGCAGAATTTCCTTGCTACCACCATGCCTGATCTAACAGTAACATGTGATCTATATTCACTTCTAATTCTAAAGTACCAGAAGATATAAAATAAATCAATAGTCCTGCACTACATATTTTCGGTTAGGCTTATTCTTTCTTCTATAACATATCCATGTTTTTCACTATATTTGCCATTTCAATTGCTGATACAGCGGCTTCAGCTCCTTTATTCCCTGCTTTTGTTCCAGCACGTTCGATTGCCTGTTCGATTGTTTCTGTTGTTAACACACCAAAAATTACTGGCTTGCCTGAATGAGCAGCTGCGTTAGAAATACCCTTTGCTGCTTCGTTACAAACGTAATCAAAATGTGGCGTTGATCCTCTAATCACAGTTCCTAATGTAATTACAGCGTCATAGGCAGGGTTTACCGCCATTTTGTTGGCGATTAGTGGAATTTCAAAAGCTCCTGGAACCCAAGCAATATCAATATTCTCCTCGGCAACACCATGTCGTTTTAATGTATCTGTAGCCCCGTCCAACAATTTACTCGTAATAAAATTATTGAATCTCGCTACAACAATTCCTATTTTTAAATTCGTTCCAACTAAATTTCCTTCAAACACTTTTCCCATGCTATTTGTCTCCTTCATTTAATTATGGATTTTATGCGTTAATTCTTTCTGGTATTCAACTAATGATTCAATCGTAATCATTTTTAAGTTAAATTTTTTAGACATTTGCATTAAATCAGGCACACGGGCCATTGTTCCATCCTCTTTAATAATTTCACAAATTACACCCGATGGAAAAGCACCACTCAATTTTGCCAAGTCAACAGAAGCTTCCGTATGGCCACGTCTGCTCAAAACACCTCCAGCTTTAGCCACTAAAGGAAAGACATGCCCAGGTCGTTTGAAATCTGCTGGCTTCGCATTTGGATTTGTCAATGCCTGAATTGTTTTAGCGCGTTCATACGCACTAATACCTGTCGTTGTATCCATATGATCAATTGTGATTGTAAAAGCCGTACCTAATGGGTCTGTACTTTGATCAGTCATTAAGGACAGCCCCATTTTATCGGCATGGTCTGCTTGAATCGTTGTACAAACAAGTCCTTTTCCATAGGTGATCATAAAATTAATCATTTCGGGTGTCGCCTTTTCCGAAAGTGCCACAAGATCGCCCTCATTTTCTCTATTTTCGTCATCTATAACAATGATTGGTTTACCCATTTTTAAATCACTTATTGCTTCTTTGATTGTATAAAACATCTGATTTCCTCCTCTCATTACAAGAACCCATTATTTTGAAGAAATACTTTGCTCATTCCTTCTTTTTCCTGTGAATATGGTTTTTTAAGCATATTTTGAACATATTTTGCTAACATATCACATTCAATATTTACAACATCACCTTGACCTTTGTCACCAAGAATAGTTTCTGACACCGTATGTGGAATAAGTGAGATCGTAAATATATTTCGATCTATACTAAAAATAGTCAGGCTGATTCCGTCAACTGTAATGGATCCTTTATGCAATAAAAATCCCGCAAGCTCCTCAGGTATTTCGATATCATAGTAAATCGCATTTTCCTGTTTACGCTTCCCGGTAATTTTCCCTGTGCCATCGACATGACCAGAGACAAAATGCCCGCCAAACCTGCCGTTAGCAGCCATCGCTCTTTCCAAATTTACTTTTGAGCCTGTTTTCAATGTCTGTAATGACGTTGATTTAATCGTTTCCGGCATCGCATCTAAACTAAAAGTATCAGAAGTAAACTCCGTAACTGTCAAACAGATTCCATTTACCGAAATGCTGTCACCAATATTTATATCTTCTGTAACCTTTGTCGAATTAATTATCATTTCAACTGCATGATCTGAAACTTTTTGTATCTTTTTCACTGTGCCGATGTCTTCAATGATCCCAGTAAACATGCGCCTCTTCCTTTCTTATATTAATAATTCCTTGAACTTCCTCCTCCCTTTAGTAAATATCAAAAAGCCCCTGAATTGGCTTCAGAGGCATAAGGCTAGAATTTTATATTGCAAGCAATAGATTGAAAATAGGTATATTAAAATAAAGTATTAGAACTTATGCAGTATGAAAGTAGTGATACTTTCTTACATGCAAAAAAAAAAAACAGTTATCCTATTAAAAAATGCTTGCCTAAAATTCCTTCTCCCATCCAGACTATAACTGTCGGCTCTGGAGTTTCACCAGATCCACCGCTTGGTTTAAAACCGCACGGGTCACGGACTAAGAAGCATTGCTTCAACACCGTCGATTGGGAATTTCACCCGACCCCGAAGGAAATTCAAATATGAAATTGTATCTTTGTTATATCGCATATAAAAAAAAAGTGCAAATGTTAAGATTTGGATATTATTACCGGTTGATTCCACCTACTATGACAACACAGTATTTTATCACGCATTAACGGGCTGTATTACCCCCACCTCCAAGCGTGAGAAATCCCAAACGTGAAGGTGGGGGAGGAAGGGACCCCACAAATGAAGTTTCACTTTATATCTATATCCTTTATTTGCTAAACTTTATTATGTACAATTAAACTAATCAAAAATGTGACCATTAATAACTACATATCTCTAGAAAGGATTGTTCAATATGCTGCAAAAAGGAATAGCTAATTGTATCACCGATGTCAAAGGCGTTACGGTCGGCCATGTCACTTTATATGAAAAAATTGATGAGGAAAATACAATTTGTACAGGAGTTACAGCAATCCTCCCACATGGGGAAAATCTTTTTAATAAAAAAGCTCGTGCAGGCAGCACTGTCATCAATGGATATGGTAAAACAACTGGACTTGTACAAATAGAAGAGCTGGGGCTATTGGAAGCACCAATCATGCTGACAAATACCTTTAGTGTAGGATCCGTCCTACAGGGAACATTGCAATATATGATGGATACTACGAAGGAAATTGGTGATACAACAAGCTCGATTAATATAGTTGTAGGGGAATGCAATGACAGCTATTTGAACACTGTTCGTCAGCAAGCAGTAACACCTGAACATGCCATTCAAGCAATTAAAAATGCTACGGGTGATCCTGTCGAAGAAGGAGCTGTGGGAGCCGGAAAAGGAATGGTTTGCTTTAACTACAAAGGTGGAATTGGAACAGCTTCACGTGTCATAACCTCAGGAAAGGAAAATTACACCGTTGGCTGCCTTGTCCTGAGCAATTTTGGGAAAAGAGAAGAAGCACTATTTACTGATTTTGATAAAATAAAAATAGATACACCGGATGGTTCAATCATGATGATCATTGCAACAGATGCACCACTTTATGACCGACAGCTAAAACGTCTTGCAAAGCGCTGTACAGCTGGGCTTGGACGAACTGGAAGTCACATTGATAATGGCAGTGGGGACATAGCCATAGCATTTTCAACTGCCAATCCCTATGAACATCATGCGAAAACACCCATGCAGTATGGAAATTATCTGCGTGATGACCACCCTGTAATGAATCAATTATTTCAAGCTGTTATTGAGACAACAGAAGAAGCGATTATCAATTCGTTAAAAAATGCAGAAACTACGGAAGGCAGAAAAGGTAGAGTTGTGGAAAAGGCTCCATTTTAAAGATGAGTGGAATTTCCGCTCATCCTTTAGCTATTTTCTTAAATACCTTTATTACAGCCATAGCCACGCAGAATGAGATGATCACAAAGGGGATAACAAGAACTGGATCGGTGTTCCCAAATTCTATTTTGCCTGAAAAAACTGACCCTGTTTCCATCACCTTCTGAATATCCGGGGTATAAAACAAGGTAGAAACAAAGCCGGTTCCAATTTGCAAAAGGAAATAAACCCCGATAAAAATGATCGTAAAACCTATGTATTTCAACATGCATATTCCCTTTCTTTAATCTGTATCATTATTGACTGCTGCACCAGGTTGCAATTGATTCTGTCCTTTGAGATAATTATTTATTTTAATATAAATCAACAGAAAACCCAAGGCAATCAATATACTAAACGTCCACCCGCTTATATTCATATAGATAAGCATTTTTCCATAGCTATCTGCACCATATGTAAGGATGAGCCAGCCTTTTAGTCCATTTTGGAAAATTCCACGGACGACAAATAGCAATGTCAACAGCTGATACCATTTAAAAATTCCCTTCGTCTGGAACAATCTTTTACTATCTTCTCGTGGATATCCTTGTATATATGCCCAATCGACAGAAAAATAGAGTGCTAATGGCTTTCTAAATAATATTGATAATAAATAGACAATAACATAACCAAAACCTAAATAAACCTGATTCCATAGCATATTTTCAGCTGAAGATGATAATAAATTTACAGTTGTACTAATGAATAGCGAACCAATGATAAATATTCCAGCTATATTAAACTGTTTTTCCATTATAAATCGGTAAATCGTATAAATAAATCCGGGAACTGTTGATAAAAGGATTGCAAGATAATCCCCAAGTGGTTCTCTTCCATGGGTCCAGATCAAATAGGGAATTGCCGCATAGCAAATTAAATCCAGAAAAACAAGCTTTCTATTCATCGGCTTTCACCTGCTTGTCCATGGGTGAAATAATATTCATAAGCCTTTCTCATAAAATCGATAATTTCCGGATCAAATTCGTACAAACCCAAATTTTCTTTCTTTTCCCAATTAAGATGCCAAACTTTTTGAGAAAGTTTTTGATCGCCTTTGAACAGGTGATCTACCAGGTCCATCCACCTTTTCGCCAAATGCTGGGCAACTTGTGACGAGGGTTCCTTATGAATATGCAATCGTATATCATTTATAAGTGCTGTCCATTTTTCAACTTCCTCATGATTCTTACCAATTTGTGGAAGATCATTCAAAATATCCTGCTCTTCTTCGGTAAAATACTTGTTCCAGTTCGCTATTATTTTCTGTTTGTCACTTTTTGCATCGGTAAATGTATTGAAAATAGCTTGCCAGTCATCATCCCTATTTAATTCCATCAGCTGTATGATTGCCTGTATTTTTTCCTTTGATTTTTGAAGCTGTTTTTCTTCCGCTTGGATGACTTCCAATCTTATTTGCAGTAAATCTTTGGCGGATTTTATTTGATCTGCCAGTATTTCGTGAATGGTCTCCAGTTCAAATCCCAGTTCTTTTAAAAATATGATATTATGCAGCTTGGAAACAGCTTCATTATCATAATAACGACGTCCACCCTCACCGATACTAGTAGGTGGTAATAGCCCGATCTCATCATAATATCTCAATGCTCGAATCGTTACATTACTTAGTTTAGAAAGCTTTCCTATTGAATACATGAAACAACCTCCCCCATGAATGATTATTTTCATTATACAGGGTTACGTTACGAGAGATGCAACTACTTTTTCAATTTTTCTCCAATTTTGATTTTGCCAAAAATGATTTCGGCACATCTGCTTTAAAAAGTAATAACTGTTCTGTCGTCGGGTGGTTAAATGACAATACCTTCGCATGCAATCCCAGTCTGCCGATTTCTTTTGTCTTTGAGCCATATTTTTTATCACCAACGACCGGATAGCCTAAATCCTGCATATGGACACGAATTTGGTTTTTTCGCCCTGTCTCAAGCTGTACTTCAAGTAAGGAATAATCTTGGTTGGATTGGATAACTTTATAGCGGGTGACCGCATGCAGACCATCATTTTTCGTTTGGCTTGAATACACTAAATGGGTTTTACTTTCACGTAGCCATGACGAGATATAGCCTTTTTCCTTGGCAACTTTTCCCTCTACAAGTGCAGCATAGGATCGTTCTTTTACAATCGTCTTCCAATTATTTTGCAAGGTGCGCTTTACCTGCTCACTTTTAGCAAACATCATCACCCCTGACGTATCTTTATCCAAACGATGAACAACAAAAATTCTGTTTTGTGGATTCTCTAGTCTGACATATTCCATCAATTGATGATGTGCCGTTTGCCTTTTTTCCTTTTCTGTAGCTATGGACAGCAAGCCAGCCTCTTTATTGATTACAATGATATCGTCATCCTCATATAAAATAGACATGCCGATTAAAGCATTTTCTTTTACAGCAGCTTTATTTTTCAAAATCGTAACAGTCTGACCCGCCTGCAATGGATAATTATGTTTTGTTTCAATATGATCATCCACGGTTACCTGTCCACGTGTAAGGATGGATTTCACTGAATTACGGCTGCGATTGGACATAGCTTCCTGTAAAAAAGGCAGTAATTCCTGCTGCTTTCTGACTGTATATATGAGCGAATTCGCTTGCTTCTTGTTTCTTGTATTGTGTTTTTTAGACATGTTTATCTCCTTCACCTAAAAAAATGTTAAGTTAACTGGTCTTTTAATAATGACAGCTTTCCTTAACATTAAAGTTAAATTATCCTGATTGCAACCTAATCCTCATCCTTTACATCAATATCTTCGGGAATCGGTTCATTTAGATATTCCTGGATCATTCTTTGATATTTTTCTACTTGTTCCAAATGCGTGGTAAATTGTTCTTTATTAATTAAACACTGCTCTCCATCATGAATGGCACGAATGCGTCCCTGCAGTACAAGGGCTTTGATTTTGTATGCTTCGATGGATAAATATTCAGCAGTTTCCTGGATGGTTAGATACATGATATTTTAATCTCCCTGTAATTATTCCCTTTTATAATTTTTTAGTAAATACAAAAAAATCAGAACCTCCCTATTTGAGATATCCTGATTTTTACATTAGTATACTATTTCTGCTCCAGCACATCATGAAATGCTGGGATGTTCTCTAATTTCCTTTTTGCATACGGACATAAAGGGTGGATTTTTTTCCCTTTCTCCCTGGCGTATACAACCACCTGTTCAACTAACTTACCGGCAATCCCTTGACCTCGAAGCTCGTCCGACACATAGGTATGATCAATAACCAATCGATTATCCCCGTTTTCTACAAATGTAATTTCTGCTAATGGATCCTTTATATCATCCCCAACGTAAAATTTACTTGCTCCTTTATTGATTGTAGCCATTGTGTGCCTCCATTTTTTTAATAAACATCCTAAATATCCGTATATTCTGATACAATTATATCACTTTATATTATTTTTGGACATACTTCTTTCAGAATACCGTTACTTAGGTATTGTTACAATGATCGTCAATATAAACAATATCGTTAAATAATTTACAGAGTAAAGAAAATTCATATGGGCCCATTTCCAGTTTTTCTCGGTAAAAAACCCCGCCAAACCGAGGATTAACCAACCGACATTGAGGATTGTAATAATGACGATAAATGTAGTGCCGAGTGCTGATAAAAAGAATGGTAAAGGAAGCAGACTTGCGACATAAACCACCATTTGGCGTTTTGTTACATTTATTCCATATACAACGGGAAGCATCGCAACACCCGCCGCTTTATATTCTTTATATTTTTTAATCGCAATTGCAAATGTATGCGGCATTTGCCAAATAAATAAAATTAAAAATAAAACAATTGGCACCACATGATAAGCAGAATCAATTGCTGCCCAGCCAATTAAAGGAGTTACTGCACCGGAAAGACTACCAATTACTGTATTAAGTGTATACCTTCGTTTAGACCACATTGTATACAAAATAACATAAATAAACCAGCCAATAAATGCATAAATAACCGTTTCAAATGTGATAAAAAATAATAGAATAAAGCCAAGAATTGTAGTAATAATTCCCGTTGCTAAAACGGTTTTTAGTGAAAAATTACCAGTTACTGTAGGACGAAGCTTCGTTCGATCCATGACAGTATCGATATCAACATCGTACCAGTTATTAAGAATAAGTGCACCTGCCATGACGAGTGTACTTCCTACAATAGTTAGTAAAAATTCCTCCCAATGATCAATAAAGGAAGAATTGGTAAAATAAAGTGCCAGCCAGAATCCGGCAAAGACAGGCAATACGTTTAGGATTAAAACTCTTGCTTTAAATAGTGAGATAAGATCAGCAATCAGCGTTGTATTTGGCATAGTAATAGACTCGTTACCCCCCTTTTGTGAAGCGGGTTTTTCTTTGTTTCTCATTATATATCCTCCATCAATGTTAGATAAAACACAGTTGAAATCTAGTATATTTTATAATAAATCCATGATAATTATATCATGGAATACCGTTACATTCTAATGTAGAAGCCATACACCTTTTTCCACAGAATTCTTTCTATGTTTCTCCATTTAAAAATATACTAGTACAATTTTATCATAATTTTATTGCAATCTATTATTTACTTGTTTATAATTATAATAATCATCAGAAGTGTTAAAAAATTCACTCACCGGTGATGATTATTAGTAAAGAACCTAATAGAGGGGGAAGGGTTTGCGATGAAGAAAATACGTTTTTGGTCAGTTGGGATTCTATTATTAAGTTTAAGTTTGCTATTGTTTGCCTGTGGTGAGGATTCCAATACAGCATCCTCAGAGGAGGGAGATTCAGCTGACGGTAATCAAAAACTGGTAGTTGGAACAGATGCGACATATGCACCGATGGAGTATATGGATGAAGACGGAAATATTGTCGGTATCGATATCGATATTGTGAAAGCGATTGCAGATGCAGCCGGCTTTGAAGTGGAATTTAAAAATATTGGCTGGGAGCCGTTATTTCCTGCGGTAGACAACGAAGAAGTCGATTTTGCGGTGTCATCCATTACGATTACGGATGAACGAAAGGAATCCTTTGATTTCACAGACCCATATTATGTAGCAAATCAAGTCATTCTCGTACCTGAAGATACAGATATCACAGAATATGCCGACCTTGAGGATAAACGGGTATCTGTTCAAATCAATACAACAGGACATATCGTTGTAAAGGATTTACTGGGTAATACCAGTGCTAATATTGTCGCAGCTGAAACAATGCCTTTTGCTATAGAAGAAATGCTAAACGGCAATGCCGATGCCGCTGTAGGGGATAATTCTGTTGTTAATGAGTACACAAAAAATAATCCAAATGTGGAATTAAAAGTAATTGAAGACGATAGCTTTGAAAAGGAATTTTATGGATTAATGGTTAAACAAGGAAACACGGAAGTCATGGATTTATTAAATGAAGGTATTCAAACAATAAAGGATAATGGAAAATTAAAGGAGATTACCGGTTTTGATGTGGAGTAATCAGATGGTATTCACACACACCATAAATTAGGCTTACTTTCCATTCAGGAGGTGACAACCATCGATTTCTTAGATATACGGTTTGATATGATTTGGAACTATAAAGAACTTTTTATTCGTGGGATATGGGTTACTCTCGGACTGACTGCAATTGGCTACTTTGGCGGAATTATACTTGGTTTGTTCCTTGGAATGGGAAAACTGTCCAAGCGGAAATGGATCTACTACCCTTGTAAATACTATGTTGACTTTTTCCGTGGTACCCCATTGCTTGTGCAGATTTTACTTATTCACCTTGCAGTAATTCCTTCTATTTTTGGTCATTCTCTCGGTTATTTCATATCCGGAGCCACTGCACTAATGCTTAATTGTGGAGCCTATAACGCAGAAATCATCCGGGCAGGAATCCAGTCGATTGAAAAAGGACAAATGGAAGCAGCGAGATCCCTTGGTATGCCAAGTCGAGTTGCAATGAAGAACATCATATTGCCTCAAGCCTTTAGACGAATGGTTCCACCACTGGGAAATGAATTAATCGCATTATTGAAGGATTCATCCTTAGTTACGGTTATTGCCGCAAATGACTTGCTGTACGCAGGCAAGGTTGTTGCAGGAGCATATTCGCGGTTCTGGGAGCCGTATATTACGGTCGCTATTCTATACTTATTGCTCACATTTGTATTTACGAAGGTCATAGCATATATAGAGAAACGCTTTAGCAATAGTTATGTTCCTTCACAAAGAAGACGAATATTCACATTCGGTCGTTCGTAGATAGGAAGGGGAACAGATGATTAAAATTGAAGGACTGCATAAATCATTTGGTCAGTTGAAAGTGTTAAAAGGAATTGATTATGAAGTAAAAGAAAAGGAAATCATTTGTGTCATTGGACCAAGTGGATCTGGAAAGAGTACTTTCCTCCGATGTATAAATTTACTGGAGGATATTACTGATGGTGCTATTTTTATCAATGGTGTAAAGGTAAATGATCCAGGTACGGATATCAATGAAATTCGTAAAGAGGTAGGTATGGTGTTTCAGCAATTTAATTTATTCCCCCATATGAACGTGCTGAACAATATAACCATTTCTCCAAAAAAAATTAGAAAAATGGATCCAAAAGAAGCGGATCATCTAGCAATTGAATTACTTGAAAAGGTTGGTCTTGCTGATAAAGCTAAAGCCTATCCGGAGCAATTGTCAGGTGGGCAAATGCAGCGGGTGGCAATTGCAAGAGCACTCGCAATGCAGCCGAAGATCATGTTATTTGATGAGCCGACCTCCGCACTTGACCCGGAAATGGTTAAAGAAGTGCTGGATGTCATGAAACAGCTTGCTTTTGATGGAATGACAATGGTTGTCGTAACACATGAAATGGGATTTGCAAAAGAAATGGGAGATAGAGTATTGTTTATGGACGAGGGGAAGCTTGTGGAGGAAGGAACACCGGATACTATATTTAATAAATCTACAAATGAGCGGACGAAGGCATTTTTGAGTAAGGTTTTGTAGTCAGTCACTAATAAAACTGGTTTGGCATCATACCCCAAACCAGAATTTTCTTTAATCTCAACTATTTTCAATATGACAATCTCTGCTTGAAATTTTGGATCTTTCACAACGTACGGGGAAAATAATAGGTTTGTTTCTTTAAATACACATTACACCGGTTCCGAATAAACCAACTGATCCAACCTTCCCCGCAAAATGGGATTGAACCGAAATTTTTATACAATCCAAACAGGCTTTCAGCAGCAAATAAAATACCTAATAGTAAGTAAAGTGATGCTCTATCCATGGCATTAAAGTCTACAATTGATGAAATGATTAAACCTAATGCGAAAATAAGGATAATCTATTGGAAACTCAGCTTAAGTTTTCTGTATTCTTTAGTCTTATCCATCGTTTTTCACCTCGTATACTTTTCTCTTTTAAAAACGATGCATCGGTATTACTAACATTTTTTTAAACAGCATCATTCTACGTCATCACTTTGAAAGTAAACGATGCCTCTCAGTTCATTTTTTGACTACTTATTTGATTGAAGAACCAACCGCAATATCAGCTCTTTCAAATCAACAAGGCGCGGAAAAATTGGTTTAGCGGAAGTACCTGCAATTATTAAAGGTACAAGTGATTCTTGTTTGTGCAATGAACCGTGCGCTGCTCCTGCAAGATGGTATGGCGTAGATTGAGCTTTAAAATCACAGCCTGGTTTGGCATTAACCACAATGAAACGACCTGAATGGGAGTGAAGCGCTCCATACACCCGCGCTAACGCATCTGGATAATCCCCATAGACAAGCGTTTTGTCCTTTGACAGGTTCAAATCCAGTAGCTTAAAATCCCCTTCCACCTTCCAAGACTGATTATATACATCCATATACTCTCCGTTCGGGCAAAAGCGCAAGTTATCTTCTTGCAAGCCGGATTCAATGTGAATAAAGTCTTCATTCTTCCATGCAAGGATATCAATCCGCCGATCCTTTTTTAGCCGTTCAACAACTGTGGACATTGGAAGTTGTTTATCCAGCACGTAAATATAGGCCATCCGCTGGTTTACACTTAGAACGATTTGATCTTTTTTATGAATAGGACGGTTGATTCGTGCAATACGGAATTTTTTTAGTATTTTTCGTAAATCAATGACAACGTTTCGATAACTGCTACCTGTTGGGGAATGACCATTATCCCCCATAACCATCCATATATTTCGCTTCAAAGCTTCTTCCCAGCTTGAATACAAGTTTAATGTTTTTTGAATCTCTTTATCAATCCTGGTGATCCCTTTTAAATCAGTCGGTCCTTTAAAATGTAAACGAGTATCCATATCCTGGAATATACAAAAAGTAAATGCTGGCAGCTTCTTTTTACGAATTAAATACCGAAGTTCCCTGGCTGTGTATTTATAATTTCCAGCTGCAATTTGGGTTGGTAAACTCCAAGAACGTAATTTTGAAAAAGTCCCTAACGAAAAGATAGAAGTAGCTTTGGCTGTCCACTTACCGTCGTCAAAATAAGTTAATGCACTAAATAACCGTGGAACCTGAAGCCTTCTCGGACTATTTCCTCGATAGACAAAGGAATTAATGGAAGCAGAAGCAATACCCCTATCAGCCAATTCCTCATAAATAGTAGTAACTTCACCACTTAAATGCTCATTATTTAATCGATAAAGCATATTATGAACCGTTCGCCGCATCCCTAACCTAAAGGTTTCCCTAAAACCCGTTCCATAGTTAATGATTTTTTTTTCGGAATCATGGAACCAGTTTAGTCCCGGTATATGATGTTTGTTAGCATAAGTGCCTGTTAATAGACTGCTGTCAATTGTTACCGACATTGTGGGGAATGAACTGACCACATTAGAAAAATAAGTACCATTTTCCATCAAAAATTGTAAGGCAGGAGCACGTCCGGTTTGGACAGCTATTTCAAGTGGTTCTGGCATCAATGAATCAATATTTAATAAAATTACTGGCTTTTTTATTTGCAGGTTCTGATTCAAATCGTTTTCATCCTCGCTTGTTTAGAAGTATCCAATTCAATAACTTTTATGTCGTGATAAGTTAATTGTAGTAGCAAAAAAGTGTTTATGGATACTATTTACTAATTAGAGAGGTATAATACAGCAAAATGTATACCGAAAAAATAGCAGCATAGCTCATCGTTTAAATCTGACACCATTTATTTAAAAGGCCACAGCGAAAAACCACTGTGGCTGGCAAAAAAATTATATTATCTACTCTTTTCTTAAAAACACATACTAGCTGTTTACTTCTCAATAAAAATATATTCTACTTCAGCTTCTCCCATGTCAACCTTCAGATTATAGTCATCCAAAAACCATGCATCCTTTTCATCAAAATAAAAGGTTATCCCTTTTACTTCAGTGTTAATGCCGATTCTTCCCGTATCCCCAACCGAAATCCCCAGGAAATAATTCGAATGAGCCGTTGGAATACCACCGTATATTTTAGGGAAAAATTGGATGAAACTTCCTGATTCCAAGCCCATTTCTTCTATATACCAATCTGCAGCTTCATTAGTAACTTCTAATTTCATATCAACACACCTCATCCGTTCAGATTTTTCACTCGAATTTCTCCAATTATAACATGCTTTCCCTGAAAACTTCAGTAATACACCACATGTACCGTTCATCACAACTTACTTGAATTACGATGGAGATCAAACCACTGATCATTGTTGATTTTAAAATAGTCTCTAGTAAATCAGCGTTTGAATTGTATGGTAAAATAAAAATTGCTGAAAGATGAACCTTCTTCATTAATATGAGATATTACTGAACAAAAAATTACATAGAAAAAGACATTTTAGGGAGTGATATACAAATGGAAAGTAGAGTAGGAGGAGGGATTTCGCCCTCCGACCTCTCATCAAACCGTACGTGCAGATTTCCCGCA
>NZ_BAAKSZ010000015.1:0-91351 GCF_059698015.1 Oceanobacillus sp. NCCP-135
CTTTTAAAACAGCTTTTTAACCTATGCCTTTCCATCTTAATAAAAGAGCGTGAGAGGCTTTTTCTGTCATTTATTATATCTGAAAGGAGTGAACTTAGAATTGGAAAATATCAACGAACTATGGGTTGCAACTTTAGAGAAAATTGAAGAACAAATTAGCAAACCCAGTTTTGAAACCTGGCTTAAAAATACAAAAGCCGAATCACTGAATAAAAATACGTTAATTATTTCAGCGCCTAATGAATTTGCCAGAGATTGGTTGGAGAATCAATATACAAATCTAATTTCAAACATTATTGAAGAAGTTACTGGTACAAAGCTAGAAACTAAATTTATTATTCCAGAATCCAATACAGAAATAAAAGCAACGAAGCCTATATCAAAACCAAAACTAAATCTTGATAACAATGAAATTCCAAAATCAATGCTGAATTCAAAGTATACATTCGACACATTTGTAATTGGCGCTGGAAATCGTTTTGCACATGCTGCATCTTTAGCTGTTGCTGAAGCACCTGCAAAAGCATACAATCCACTTTTTATTTATGGTGGCGTTGGTCTTGGCAAAACGCATTTAATGCATGCAATTGGTCATTATGTACGTGAGCATAATCCTGAAACAAAAGTTGTTTATCTATCATCTGAAAAGTTTACCAATGAATTCATAAATGCAATCATGGATAACAAAACCATTAATTTCCGTAATAAATATCGTAATGTAGATATCTTATTAATTGATGATATTCAATTTATTGCTGGAAAAGAATCCACTCAGGAAGAATTTTTCCATACCTTTAATGCTTTGCATGAAGAAAGCAAGCAGATTATTATTTCAAGTGATCGTCCACCTAAAGAAATACCAACACTTGAGGATCGCCTACGTTCACGATTTGAATGGGGTTTGATTACTGATATTACACCACCAGATCTGGAGACCAGAATTGCAATTTTAACAAAAAAAGCAAAAGCTGAAGGATTGGATATTCCTAATGAAGTAATGCTTTACATTGCAAATCAAATCGATACAAATATCAGAGAACTAGAAGGTGCATTAATACGAGTTGTTGCATATTCCTCTCTGGTAAACCAGGATATAGACGCATCCCTTGCAGCTGATGCATTAAAAGATATTATTCCAAGCAGTAAACCAAGAATCATTACAATTCAGGGTATTCAGGAAGTAATTGCAGAAAAATATAATATTCGTCTCGAGGATTTCCCTGCAAAAAAACGAACCAAATCTATTGCTTTTCCTAGACAAATTGCAATGTATTTATCACGGGAGATGACTGATTTATCGCTGCCTAAGATCGGAGAAGAATTTGGAGGACGTGATCATACAACTGTTATTCATGCACACGATAAAATATCTAAACTGCTGGAAAACGACTCCAATTTAAATAGAGAATTAGAAGAAATTAAAGAACAATTGAAATCATTTTAATAGAAATAACAGGAGTAGCTTTATTTATCACTTCGCATCCACATGTGGATGCTGTGTATGTAGATTCAACCTTGTCTACAGTTTATCAACATGTGGATTAACTGTAGAACACTATCTTTATTAAACTTATCCACATAATCACATGCCTTATTACTGTTATTACTGTATTTTTATATATAAAATAAATATAAAAGAACTTCCAATAGGAGGATTATTTTAATGAAATTCATTATTCAGCGTGATCAATTAATTGCAAGTGTACAAGATGTTATGAAGGCAATCTCAACTCGTACTGCAGTACCAATATTAACCGGCATGAAAATAGAAGCGAAACAACATGGAATAACATTAACCGGCAGTGATTCAGATATTTCTATTGAATCGTATATACCAGCTGAAGAAGATGGTACTGTTAATGTAGAACAAATCGAAGAAGGCAGCATTGTATTACAAGCTAAATATTTTCCTGATATTGTACGTAAATTACCAGAAAAAACGGTGGTAATTGAATCTGATGAAAATTTAAAAGTAACCATTCGTTCAGGAAAAGCAGAATTTAATTTGAATGGGCAGGATGCTGAAGAATATCCACAACTTCCTAAAATGCAAACGGAAGATAGTTTTGAAATATCTACAGATTTATTAAAAATCCTTATTAAACAAACTGTCTTTGCTGTTTCAACAATGGAAACAAGACCTATTTTAACAGGAGTTAATCTAAAACTTGCTGATAATACACTAACTTTCACAGCAACAGACAGTCATCGTTTAGCGTCCAGACAAATTCCTGTAAAAGATGTTAATGTGAAATTCCCAAGTATTGTTGTTCCAGGAAAAAGTTTAAATGAACTAAATAAAATTTTACATGATACTGAAGAACCTGTAGAAATAAATATCACCAATAACCAGATTTTATTCCGTACAAAGCATCTAAATTTCCTTTCAAGATTGCTTGACGGTAATTATCCAGAGACATCCCGTTTAATTCCTGAACAAAGTAAAACCACACTTTATGTAAAAACAAAAGAATTGCTTAGTACAATTGATCGTGCGTCACTACTTGCAAAAGAAGAACAAAATAATGTTGTACGATTAACAACAAAAGGGAATGGAATTGTCGAAATTACAAGTAATTCTCCTGAAGTTGGAACCGTTGCTGAAGATGTAACTGTTCCATCCATAGAAGGAGAGGAAATAAAAATATCGTTTAGCTCTAAATATATGATTGATGCATTAAAAGCAATCGAATATGATGATGTGAAAATAGATTTCACTGGTGCAATGCGGCCATTTATTATTAAACCAATTGAAGATGATACGATTTTACAATTAATTCTTCCTGTTCGGACTTATTAATAAAGGCTATTTTAGCGAATTCTATAGCACTTTAACCATTGCAAATGATATAAAGTGCGACCTAAATAAAGAGGCAGATTGATGCTTAAATTCATACAAGTAATATCTTCTTTATATCTTTTATAGCAAAAACAATCTTTTAAAAAATACCCTTATTAAAAATTAGGTGTAAATAAATAAAGAGAATAATAATACTCTTATCAGTTTAAGGATAAGAGTATTTATTCGTTTAAAAGCTATTTTAAGAGCAAATAAGCGTATTTCTAGTGTTTCGTAGGGTAAACCTTTCCTTATAGAGAAAACTTTAGTAAAATAGGTATAGAAGACGTTTAGCGATTAACGTATCTCAAAGGTAAATAAATAGAAATCGGTGATAAAATGCATGAACAAATTGAAATAAATACAGAGTTTATTGCGTTAGGTCAATTTATCAAGCTTGCAAATATCCTTGAATCTGGTGGAATGGTTAAAGCATTTCTGCAGGATGAAGGTGTTTTAGTAAATGGTGAAAAGGAGCATCGCCGTGGTAGAAAACTGTATCAGGGTGATGTTATAGTAATTGAAGGTTTTGGATCGTTTATCGTAACAAAAGAGGATTAAACATGCATATTCAACAAGTAAAATTAACAAATTACCGAAATTACCATAAATTGGATATTTCTTTTGATGATAAAGTAAATGTCATAATTGGGGAAAATGCGCAAGGAAAAACCAATCTGATGGAAGCTATTTATGTATTAGCATTTACAAAATCCCATCGTACCCCTCGTGAAAAAGAACTTATACAGTGGAACAAAGAGTATGCTAAAATAGAAGGTAGAATTACTAAACGAAAGCAAGCCTTCCCACTTGAAATTATTATTTCTTCAAAAGGGAAAAAGGCAAAATTAAATCGAATAGAACAAAAACGTTTAAGTGATTACATAGGCGCATTGAATGTAGTTATGTTTGCACCGGAAGATTTAACATTGATAAAAGGGCCGCCACATATCCGCAGACGGTTTATCGACATGGAGCTAGGACAAATCCAGCCAAGGTATATATACCATCTTGGACAATATCAAAAAGTGCTAAAACAACGAAATTATTTATTAAAACAGATGCAACACAGGCAGTCTCGTAATAAAACAGTGCTGCAAGTATTAACAGATCAATTAGTGGAACATGCCGCAACGTTACTCGAAAGGCGGTTTGTTTTTTTAAATCTATTACGACAATGGGCAAGTCCCATTCACCATCAGATCAGTCAAAAGCTAGAAACACTTGAAATAAAGTATAAACCAACTATAGAAGTATCAGAAGAGGCAAATAAGGAGAAAATAGAGTCTATCTACTTAAATAAATTTCAGGAAATAACAGAAAAAGAAATTGATCGTGGTACGACATTAATCGGGCCACATCGTGATGATCTTATTTTTTATGTAAATAACAGAGATGTGCAGACTTATGGATCACAAGGTCAACAGCGAACAACTGCTTTATCTGTAAAGCTGGCAGAAATAGACCTTATTTATAATGAAGTAGGTGAATATCCTATTTTGCTCCTCGATGATGTGTTAAGTGAGCTGGATGATTTTAGGCAGTCTCATTTATTGAATACTATTCAAGGAAAAGTACAAACCTTTGTATCCACGACCAGTGTTGATGGAATTAATCATGAAACACTAAGAAAAGCTGAGCTATTTAAAGTAAAAGATGGAAAAGTAGATACATAAATTCGGGAGGATACAATGTTTATTAATATAGGAAAAGATCATGTGATCAGATCAAAAGATATTATAGCAATCATCGACTTCAATTTAATTTCATCTTCAACGATTATGGAGGAGATGATGACAGAATCGAATAAGAAAAAAAACGTTTTAGGTTCTCAAATAGATGCAAAGTCAGTGATGATCACAAAAGAAATAATTTATTACAGTTCGTTATCTGTTTCAACCTTAAAGAAACGGGCCAGCATAATTTCTGTAATTAGTAAATTGGATGATTTTACGGATGAAGTATAAGAAATGGATGTGAGAGCATGTCAATGAATGACAAAATTACTGAGAATCAATCATATGGTGCAGATCAAATCCAAGTACTGGAAGGACTCGAGGCTGTTCGAAAAAGACCAGGAATGTACATTGGAACAACTGGTGAAAGGGGCCTGCACCATCTAGTATGGGAAATAGTTGATAATAGTATTGATGAAGCTTTAGCGGGATATTGTGACCATATTCAAGTTATTATTGAAAAGGAAAATAGTATAACTGTGAAGGATAATGGCCGCGGCATTCCTGTTGATATACAAAAGAAAACAGGCAGGCCAGCATTAGAAGTAATTATGACCGTTCTTCACGCTGGTGGTAAATTTGGTGGTGGAGGATATAAGGTTTCCGGTGGATTACATGGTGTTGGTGCATCTGTTGTTAATGCATTATCAAGTGGTCTTGAAGTATATGTTCATCGTGATAATAAAATTCACTTTTTAGGTTTTAAAAAAGGGATTCCACAAGGTGAGATTGAGATCATTGGAGATACAGAAATAACAGGAACAGTGACACATTTCACTCCAGATAAAGAAATATTTACTGAAACAACTGAGTTTAGTTTTGAGATATTATCTCAACGTCTACGTGAATTAGCGTTTTTAAATAAAGGAATTACTATCACTATTGAGGATAAGCGAAATGATGAGGAGCCTGTAAATTACTATTATGAAGGTGGAATTAGCTCCTATGTTGAATATATAAACCGCTCAAAGGAAGTGCTTCATGAACCCTTTGATGCTGAAGGGGAAGAACAAGATATTGTCGTTGAAGTAGCAATACAGTACAATGATGGATTTGCCAGTAATCTTTATTCCTTTGCGAATAATATCCATACGTATGAAGGTGGAACACATGAGTTTGGTTTTAGAACTGGATTAACACGTGTGATCAATGATTATGCACGGAAAAATAATCTATTCAAAGAAAATGACCCAAACTTAAGTGGGGATGACGTAAGAGAAGGTATGACTGCAATTGTATCGATTAAGCATCCAAATCCGCAATTTGAAGGTCAAACGAAAACAAAGCTTGGCAATACCGAAGTTCGTACCGTTACCGATTCTGTTTTTAGTGAAACATTTTCTAAATTTCTATATGAAAATCCAATGGTTGCAAAAGTAATTGTTGAAAAAGGAATGATGGCTTCACGTGCACGGATGGCTGCCAAAAAAGCACGCGAGCTAACAAGACGAAAAAGTGCACTCGAGGTTTCTAGTTTACCAGGTAAGCTTGCCGACTGTTCCTCAAAGGATGCATCGATCAGTGAACTATATATTGTTGAGGGTGACTCTGCAGGTGGATCTGCAAAATCAGGAAGGGATCGCCATTTTCAGGCAATTCTTCCGCTACGTGGTAAAATTTTAAATGTTGAGAAGGCACGTCTTGATAGAATTTTATCCAATAATGAAGTACGTGCAATGATCACAGCATTAGGTACCGGGATATCGGAAGACTTTGATATTACAAAGGCACGCTATCATAAAGTTGTCATTATGACAGATGCTGACGTGGATGGTGCACATATACGAACATTATTATTAACCTTCTTCTACCGTTATATGCGTCCATTGATTGAACATGGCTATATTTATATTGCCCAGCCTCCTCTTTATCAGGTAAAACAGGGAAAAGCTCTACACTATGTTTATGATGATAAAGAGCTTGATCGGTTGTTAGCAGAGCTTCCAAAAGCACCTAAACCTGGCATTCAAAGGTATAAAGGTCTTGGAGAAATGGATGCAGAGCAGCTTTGGGATACAACAATGAATCCGAACTCACGAACTCTGCTGCAAGTGGAGCTTGCGGATGCAATTGATGCAGATCAAGTTTTTGATATGTTGATGGGGGATAAAGTAGAACCACGTAGAAACTTTATCGAGGAAAACGCCCAGTATGTTAAGAATTTGGATATATAAGGATTTTCACCTTCACTAAATCGATAAAAGGCGACGAAATATACCGCTCTGGAAATTCACTCAGATACTAAGGATTACAAACTAGTACTAACGGTTGAATAATCTCTCTCTCTTTTTCTAAACGGCAGGAGAACTAGGTCAACCGGTCACATAAAATGCTTCTCCATGATCGAAACGTCGTCTTTTCTATCAACTGTGGAGGTTTAGGAGAACCAATCAAGCGGCAATTTGCGTTAATATATTGTAATTTTTGAAGGTAATCACTATTTTCTTAAAAAATAGTGATAGGAGGTAATAGAATGGCAGAGGAACAGCGTCCGAACGTAAAGGAAATTAATATTAGTAAGGAAATGCGTACATCTTTTCTTGATTATGCAATGAGTGTTATTGTTTCAAGGGCACTACCGGATGTGCGTGACGGGATGAAACCGGTACACCGGCGAATTTTGTATGCAATGAATGATTTGGGAATGCATTCTGATAAAGCACATAAAAAATCAGCGCGTATCGTTGGTGAAGTAATTGGTAAGTATCATCCACATGGTGATTCAGCTGTTTATGAAACGATGGTACGGATGGCTCAGGATTTCAGCTATCGGTATATGCTCGTTGATGGGCATGGTAACTTTGGTTCTGTTGATGGCGATTCAGCGGCAGCAATGCGTTATACTGAGGCAAGAATGTCAAAAATTTCTATGGAGATTTTGCGGGACATCAATAAAGATACGATTGATTTTCAGGATAACTATGACGGTTCTGAGCGTGAACCAGTTGTTTTTCCAGCACGTTTTCCTAATTTGCTTGTTAATGGAACTTCAGGGATCGCAGTAGGAATGGCAACCAATATACCACCACATAATTTAGGGGAAACGATTGATGCGGTTTTAGCTGTGAGTAAAAACCCCGATATTACGATTGATGAGCTGATGGATGACTATATTCATGGTCCGGATTTTCCTACAGCGGGGATGATCTTAGGAAAAAGTGGAATCCGTAAAGCGTATGAAACGGGTAAGGGATCTATCACAATCCGGGCGAAAGCTGATATTGAAGAAAATAAGAATGGAAAATCAACCATTATCGTTACGGAATTGCCTTATCAGGTAAACAAGGCAAAACTAATTGAAAAAATAGCGGAGCATGTCCGTGATAAACGGATTGATGGCATTACAGATCTCCGTGATGAGTCGGATCGTAACGGGATGCGTATCGTTATGGAATTGCGCCGTGATGCTAATGCCAGCGTCGTATTGAATAATCTGTATAAACATACGGCATTACAGACGACTTTTGGCATAAATACTTTGGCACTTGTTGATGGACAGCCTAAAATTCTGACCATCAAACAATGCTTGGAATATTATTTGGAGCACCAGAAGGAAATTATTCGTAGGCGTACTGCATTTGAATTACGTAAAGCCCAGGCGCGTGCACATATTTTAGAAGGATTGCGTATCGCCTTGGATCATCTAGATGAAGTTATTTCACTAATACGTAATTCCAAAACAACCGATATAGCACGTGACGGCTTGATGGAACGCTTTCAATTATCTGAAAAGCAAGCACAGGCGATTCTGGATATGCGCCTACAGCGTTTGACAGGCTTAGAACGAGAGAAAATTGAAAATGAATATAATGAGCTATTAAAGCTAATTGATGAATTAAAGGCAATTCTGGCGGATGAAGAAAAAGTACTGGAAATCATTCGTGAAGAACTTACGGAAATTAAAGAGCGCTTTAATGATCCACGACGTACAGAAATTGTACTTGGAGGTACTGACTTTTTCGAGGATGAGGATTTGATTCCAGTAGAAAATATTGTCATTACTCTGACCCACCAAGGGTATATTAAACGATTGCCATCCTCCACATACCGTACACAAAAACGCGGTGGACGAGGTATCCAGGGAATGGGTACAAATGAAGATGACTTTGTGGAACATTTAGTATCCACTTCGACACATGATACCGTGCTTTTCTTTACAAATAAAGGGAAAGTGTATAAAGCGAAGGGATATGAGATTCCTGAATTCAACCGTACAGCCAAAGGAATTCCAATAATTAATCTGCTGCAAGTGGAAAAAGGTGAATGGGTAAATGCAGTTATTTCTGTAAGTGAATACAGAGAGGATGCATATTTATTCTTTACAACAAGAAACGGAATATCCAAGCGAACATCGTTGTCGCAGTTTGCGAATATCCGTAAAGGTGGATTAATTGCTGTTGGCCTTCGAGATGAGGATGAGCTTATTTCAGTACGAAAAACAGATGGTATGAAAGACATGATGATTGCTACTAAAAATGGTTATCTCATTCGATTTGAGGAAACCCAAATCAGATCAATGGGAAGAACCGCTGCGGGAGTAAAAGGGATTTCATTACGCGGTGAAGATGAAGTTGTTTCGATGGAAATTTTAGAAGCAGATTCCAAGATCCTCCATGTTACAAATAAAGGCTATGGAAAACAAACACCAGAAGCAGAATACCGAATGACTAACCGTGGTGGTAAAGGTATTTTTACCTGTAAATTATCGGATAAAACCGGTAACGTCGTTGCAGTCAAACCTGTATCTGGTACGGAGGATTTAATGCTGATCACAGTAGCAGGGGTATTGATTCGCATTCCGGTAAAAGACATTTCAGAAACCGGCCGTAATACGATGGGGGTACGTCTCATTCGTCTGCAGGACGGGGAAGAGGTCGCAACCGTTGCGAAAGTTGATCAGGATGAAGAAGAGGAAAAAGGTATCGAGGAATCTGTCAAAGACGTAGAAACAGATCAATTAAAAGAAAATGTGGAAGATGAAACAAGTGAAGAATAAGAAATGAAAAGATAAGGTGGCTTAAATAACAGTCACCTTATTTACTAACGATATTAGTTAGGGGGGATTATATGCGGGTAGCTTTATCACAGCTTGTTCCGGGATGTGTATTACTAAGTGATGTAAGAGGGAAAACAAACAGGGCAATCATTCCTAACAATACTGTTTTAACAGAAGAACATATACTCTTTTTGCAAAAGTTTTTAGTAGAGTCAGTAGATGTATCAACGAAGCTGGCTAAAGGCGAACTTTTCGAACCGAAACCCATTGAAAAAACAAAAATAGAACAGGAATCGATTAAACAGAAAAAAAAGAAAAGCTCTGGTGTATTATTTATCGATCATTATCAAGAAGTTGTAATTGCACATGAAAAGAAATTTGAAAAGTGGCAAAGTGGTGTGGCAATAAATATGCCAAATGTAAGGAAGCTACTAATTCCGCTTTTGGAGCGAATAAATGAAATTGGTTCTACACTATTTACACTACACTATCATGTAACAAAGGAAAAATACTTTTTCCATCATGGTGTTGCTGTTGCTATTCTTAGTGCATACATAGGAAAACAAATGGGGTATTTGAAAGGTGAATGGCTTCAGCTTGGACTGGCTGGGTTTTTAAGTGATAGTGGGATGGCGAAAATTAACCCTGTAATCATTGGAAAAAGCGATTCCTTAACTTTTAGAGAACAGGAAGAGATAAAGAAGCACCCAACCTATTCCTATCGTCTCGTTGAAAATATTCCAACTGTAACACAAGCTGTCAAACTAGCTGTTCTGCAGCATCATGAACGTATCGACGGAAGCGGCTATCCACTTGGGCTTTCAGAGAAAAAAATTCATATGTATGCACGGATTGTAGCCGTATGTGATATGTATCATGCCATGACGAGTGAACGTTTGTATAAAGAAAAGCAATCCCCTTTTAAGGTAATCGAAGAACTGGATAAAGCACAATTTTCTAAGCTAGATCCAATGGTTGTAAAAGTGTTTATTAATAATTTGGCTAATTTCTCGATTGGCACAAAAGTTAAACTGTCAAATAATCAACTTGGAGAAATTGTATTTATTGATGTTAAAAAGCCAACAAGACCAATGGTTCGACTGGAGGATAGTGGTGAAATTATTTCCCTGCAAAACAATTCCCTCTTCCATATTGAGGAAGTTATTGGGAGCTAGCATTTAGTTTGTTCTTTTTACCGGCAGTAAAGCACGTTATCGATATTTCTTTTGAGCATAAGTGCATAAATAATACTTTAGTGCAAATTCAGGTACAAACGAAAATTACTTCCCTACTGAATCAAAGTCTAGCTCAAAAGGCATGCACTCCTTGGTATATGAGTTCTAAGAATGCAATGTACGCTATTAAGTATCCCTTTTAGTACGTAACGGCTTTAACGAATACCACTTTTGCTAATACTGATGGTACAATTTGTCCCCAAGCATTAAAGGTACTTTTTCAGCTGTCAGCTGCAAAAAATGTCGGATAAATGGATAATCCAGATCAGATTTCGTAACTAATAAGTCTCCCCACCATTCTGTTTCATAGCGGCAGAGCATACTTAAATTATATAAAAGTAAATAGTGTACCATCACTTCGGAAATGGGTATAAAGTGATTCCTGTTTTTTGGGAAATAAATTTTCCCCCTGGCCTGATGAAAGAAAAAGGGGCCATTTGTGTTCGTTAGCGGATGAGTTAATTCCATTCGAATCATTGTTTCATCTGTATCAGTGTATTTAATCGCTGGAAGATAGTCTTGAACACGTTGGATAAACGCTTTAGCTGTTAAATGGTAGCCATCTAAAAGCAGCGTAGAAAATTCTAACAGAGAAGAATCGACTACCCCCACTTCAAGTAGCTTTTCCTGGTTATTCAATTTAAACAGGATATCCATTTCAGGTATTACCGCAAATAGATCTTCCATTTTTATCTTTTCGAAGGGAAATTTATTTTTGGAAAATAAATGTTCCAAAGCGTAGGGAAATAATCCATTATGTTGTATCTTAACCTCATCTTTTAAAAATGTATATTGTTTCTTCTTCCTTTTTCGTGTTGTGGCACCATGCGCCAAAAGACTCGTCGATTCTGGATAGTCCGGACGTTTTGTTAATAAACAGGCTTTTAGTAAATGCACCATCCCATAGAAAAATAAAACAGGCTGTACGGTCATATCAAGTTTTCGCCCGACCTCATAAAACTTATTTCCATGGTCAAGATAATACATAAAAGCATTGCAGTTCTCATAGCTTTTTGCTTCTGCATTATTATTTTCTATTTTTTTATAACAATGCAGCAAGTACTGTTGTGCAGTTTGCTGGGAGTTTAAATATGTATAAAATGCATCCATATTCTTCATAAAGACAGCCTCATAACTATTAAAATATTTTGAATCTATTTATTTTTGTTTTTCCAATAATCTGTAGTTGAAAAAGGGCTATTGTTGGCGTATTGTATATGAAAATAGAATTACTTGTATAGTTTAAACGAAGCATACACAAAGCATACATGGAAATAGAAAAAGTAAAGCGGGCTTGATGAAGCAACGAAGGATATAGCCGAGTGTCCGATGCGCAAGTGGTCTTGGTGCTCGCCTCGCAGTATGATTACCTATGACGGTAGCCGCTAGCCCATGCATAACTAGATAAAGATAAGGAAAGCGGGTTTGCTCAAGCGACGGGGAGATAGGTTAAGGAAAAGTGACTGTCCAATCTGGAAACAGTAAAAAAAATAAGAGGAGGACTATTAATGAGAGAAGATAAGTTTGCCAAGGAAGGATTAACGTTTGATGATGTATTGTTAATGCCAGCTAAATCAGATGTATTGCCAAAGGATGTTCAAATTAGTACAGATCTATCAGCAAATCTAAAATTGAATTCACCTTTTATTAGTGCTGGTATGGATACTGTGACAGAAGCAGAAATGGCAATTGCAATGGCTCGTCAAGGCGGGTTAGGGATTATTCACAAAAACATGTCCATTGAGGATCAAACAGAACAGGTAGACCGTGTAAAACGCTCAGAAAGTGGGGTTATTACCAATCCATTTTTCCTAACACCAGATCATCAAGTATATGATGCAGAACATTTAATGAGCAAATTCCGTATTTCAGGTGTTCCTATCGTTAATACGATTGAAGAACAAAAATTAGTAGGTATTCTGACAAATCGTGATTTACGTTTTATTCAAGATTATTCCATTATGATCTCAGAAGTGATGACAAGTGAAAACCTTGTAACTGCCCCAGTAGGAACGACCTTAGTAGAGGCAGAAAAACTCCTACAAAAACATAAAATTGAGAAATTACCACTTATCGATGACAACTCTATTTTAAAAGGATTAATTACGATCAAAGATATTGAAAAAGTAATTGAATTTCCAAATGCAGCCAAAGATTCTCAAGGTAGATTACTTGTAGGTGCGTCAGTGGGAGTAACTGGTGATGCGATGAACCGGATTGAAAAATTAGTAGATGCCGGTGTGGATGTAATTGTTATTGATACTGCACACGGTCACTCTAAAGGTGTACTTGATCAAGTAAAAGCAATACGAAAAGCATATCCGGATTTAGATATTATTGCTGGAAATGTTGCAACAGCAGAAGCAACAAAGGCGTTAATCGAAGCTGGTACCTCTATTGTGAAAGTAGGAATTGGTCCAGGCTCGATTTGTACTACTCGAGTAGTTGCTGGAATTGGTGTTCCGCAAATAACAGCAGTTCATGATTGCGCAGTTGCCGCAAGTGAATATGGCGTTCCAATTATTGCGGATGGTGGAATAAAATACTCCGGTGATATTGTGAAGGCATTGGCTGCAGGTGCACATGTTGTCATGCTAGGAAGTATGTTTGCAGGGGTAAAAGAAAGTCCTGGGGAAACGGAAATTTTTCAGGGAAGACAATATAAAGTATACCGTGGTATGGGATCGGTTGGAGCTATGAAAGCAGGCTCAAAAGATCGCTACTTCCAGGATTCCGCAGATGCGAAGAAACTGGTTCCTGAGGGAATTGAAGGAAGAGTGGCATATAAAGGTTCGCTTGCCGATACGGTTTATCAGTTAGTTGGCGGGTTACGAGCAGGTATGGGTTATTGTGGAGCACATACGATAGAAGACTTACGTAACGATGCACAGTTTATTAGAATTACCAATGCTGGATTACGTGAAAGTCATCCACATGATGTACAAATAACAAAAGAAGCACCAAACTATTCTGTACAGTAGACTATAATTATTTTAAAAAAATAGGTGGTATTCCCCATCTATTTTTTTTTATTTCTCTGTGGTAAAATAATATAGATGCATGACGATATGTATTAGATGCAGAACATATACTACTTAAAATCCAAGGTGGAGGTACGAAAAAGTTGAAACTAAGTATAAAGAGAAGTTTTTCACTTTTACTAGTAAGTCTAGTAGTGATGATGTCGATAATTGCACAGCCATTTTCAATACAGGCTGCAGAGTCACTGGATTTAAATGCAGAGTCAGCCATTTTAGTTGATGGAGAAACAGGGAAGGTTTTATATGCAAAAAACCCAGATATTGCCCTACCTCCAGCTAGTATGACTAAGATGATGACTGAATATCTTGTTTTAGAAGCCATTAATTCAGGAGAGATTAGTTGGGATACAACGACTCAAATTAGTGATTATCCTTTCAGTATTTCAGCAAATCCATTATTTTCAGGAATCGGATTAACACAAAATAAGGATTATACTGTTCGTGAGTTATATGAGGCAATGGCAATTTTTTCAGATAATGCGACAACCATTGCTTTAGCTGAGCTGATCGCAGGTTCTGAAGGTGAATTTGTAAAATTAATGAATCAAAAAGCGGAGGAAATAGGTCTCTCTGAATATAAATTTGTCAATACTACTGGTTTGGATAACGAGTCTTTAGGTGATAATCGACCAGAAGGAACAGATCCTAATGGAAGTAACTTGTTATCTGCTAAATCAGCTGCTTTACTTGCCTATCACCTAGTAAATGATTTTCCAGAGGCATTGGAAATTTCCAGCCAAACGGAAGTGGAATTTGAAGGATATACGGTGGAAAATTTAAACTGGATGCTTCCACATGAAGCTACATTCTTACAATCATTCCATTATGAAGGGATGGATGGATTGAAGACCGGAAATACCGATCTTGCAGGTTATACGTTTACAGGGACAGCTGAACGTGATGGAAAACGACTGATTACAGTAGTCATGAAAACTTCAAGCAAAGAGGAACGTTTTCAGGAAACAAAAAAACTTATGGATTATGGTTTTAATAATTTTGAAACACTGGAATTATTCACAGCAGGCTATCAATTAAAGGATGAATCTACTATTCCGGTTGCAAAAGGTAAAGAGGATACGGTTGAAGTCTCTTTAAAAGATGCAATTGTTATGCCAATTAAACCAGAGGATAAGGAAGCATATATTATAAACTATTCCATTGATGAAGATAAATTAAATGCTAATGGGAAGTTAACAGCACCGATTGAACAAGGGGAAAAGATTGGTACTGCTGAACTTGTTTTCGAAGGGGAAAATAATTACGGTTATATTTTCTCTGATAAAAATCAAACAGTTGATTTAATTGCAAATGATACCGTAGAAAAATCAAATTGGTTTATGCTTACATTGGGATCTATTGGTGATTTCTTTGCTAACTTATTTACGACATCCGTAGATTGGATTAAGGGTTTATTTAACTAATATATAATACAAGGGGGAATACGCAATGACAAACACAGGTACAGAACGAGTTAAACGTGGTATGGCAGAAATGCAAAAAGGCGGCGTCATAATGGACGTTGTGAATGCAGAACAGGCAAGAATTGCAGAAGCATCAGGGGCAGTTGCCGTTATGGCATTAGAACGTGTTCCATCCGATATTCGTGCAGCAGGTGGGGTAGCACGTATGGCTGATCCAACCATTACGGAACAGGTATTAAATGCTGTTTCTATCCCCGTTATGGCAAAAGCCCGGATTGGTCATATTGTGGAGGCTCGTGTGCTAGAAGCAATGGGTGTTGATTATATTGATGAAAGTGAAGTTTTGACCCCTGCTGATGACGTATTTCATTTAAATAAATCTGACTATACTGTACCATTTGTTTGTGGCTGCCGTAATTTAGGGGAAGCTGCTCGTCGTATTGGTGAAGGTGCATCAATGCTACGTACAAAAGGCGAGCCGGGTACTGGCAATATTGTGGAGGCGGTTCGCCATATGCGTCAGGTGCAATCTGAAATTCGTAAGCTTTCAGCAATATCTAAAGATGAGGTCATGACATTTGCCAAAGAAATTGGTGCACCATTTGAATTGTTATTGCAAATCCGCGAAGAAGGTCGCTTGCCTGTCGTTAATTTTGCTGCAGGTGGAGTTGCGACACCGAGTGATGCAGCATTAATGATGGAGCTAGGTGCAGATGGCGTATTTGTCGGTTCTGGAATATTTAAATCTGATAATCCTGAGAAGTTTGCCAAAGCAATTGTTGAAGCAACTACACATTATAAGGATTATCAATTAATTGCGGAGCTTTCTAAAGACCTTGGAAAGGCAATGAAAGGGCTTGAAATGAGTACAATTGCAGCAGAAGATCGAATGCAGGATCGCAGCGAGTAGAAAGAAGGAATTCAGATGACTACAATTGGTGTACTGGCATTACAGGGTGCAGTACGTGAACATATTCGCTGTATTGAAGCATGTGGAGCAACTGCACTTGAAATAAAGTCAAAGGACCAGCTTGCTGAAATGGATGGGTTGATTTTACCTGGTGGGGAAAGTACGACAATGCGCCGCTTAATTGACAGTTATGGATTTTTCGAAGCGATTCAGGAATTTGGTAAGCAGGGTAAACCTATATTCGGTACATGTGCTGGTCTGATTTTAATGGCAAATGAAATTGACGGGCAAGAAGCTGCCCATCTTGGATTAATGGACATGAAGGTTGCTCGTAATGCATTTGGAAGACAGGTTGCAAGTTTTGAGGCAGTGCTTGAAATCTCATCTATTGCGGATGATTTTAATGCAGTATTCATCCGTGCACCATATGTAATGGAAGTTGGACCTAAGGTTGAGGTGCTTGCAACATTTGAGGATCGAATTGTTGCAGCCAAACAAGATCATTACTTGTGCACAGCATTTCATCCGGAATTAACAGATGATCTTCGGTTTATTGCATATTTTGTTTCCATTGTGGAAGAATCTTTAAAAACACTTGCTTCTTAAAAAGAAATTGGCTATGATATGGTTAATTAAAGTTCGTTTTAAAAGTATTGACAGGAAATAGTAACAGTAGATCCTTCCCTAGAGAGTCGATGGTTGGTGTAAATCGATGTTGGAATACCGTGAATCCATCCTTGAACTGGTTTGTGGAAATTAGTGTGTAGATGCTAACAGTAAATAAACTCGGCTAAGTACCGTTAACAACTTGAGAGCCGGAAGAGTTTATCTCTTCAATCAGGGTGGCAACGCGGGAAATGATACTCTCGTCCCTATTTTTTAGGGATGGGAGTTTTTTGTGTTTTCTTGGCAGTAAAAAATATATTCATATTACTTTCTGTTTCGAAGGCATTGTCTAAAGCTCTGGTGGATGCTAGGTTTTCTAAAAATAATGGTTCAATCCCATTTTGCGGGGAAGATTGGTTCCGTTGGTTTATTCGGAACCGGTATAATGTGTATTTAAACAAACCATCCTATTATTTTCCCCGTACTTTGTGAAAAATTCAAAATAAAAAGGAGGAAATTATTATGTTAGATATGAAATTTTTACGACATAATTTGGAAGAAGTAAAAGCAAAGCTTGTCCATCGCGGAGAGGATTTATCTGAATTAGAGAAGTTTGGTGAGATTGACGAGAAACGCAGAAAATTAATTACTCAAACAGAGGAATTAAAAGCAAAACGCAATGAAGCAACGAAGCAAATTTCTGTGCTGAAAAGAGAGAAAAAGGATGCGGAGCCGGCAATTAAAGAAATGCGTCAGGTTGGAGATGAAATAGCAGTTCTTGATAAAGAGTTAAAGGAAATTGAAGAAAAACTGCAACATATGATGCTTTCTATCCCAAATATTCCACATGAAAGTGTACCAATTGGTGAGAATGAGGATGATAATGTGGTGGTCCGTAAATGGGGAAATCCCCCAGAATTCAGTTATGAAGCGCAGCCACATTGGGATATTGCCACAGGTCTTGATATTATCGATTTTGAGCGTGCAGCCAAGGTTACTGGCAGTCGTTTTGTTTTTTACAAGGGACTTGGTACAAGGCTTGAACGTGCCTTAATCAGTTTTATGATGGATTTACATGCAGATAAACATGGTTATACAGAAATGATGCCACCACAAATTGTTAATCGTGCAAGCTTGACTGGAACTGGCCAGCTGCCTAAATTTGCCGAGGATGTATTTAAGCTTGAGAACTGGGATTATTTCTTAATTCCAACAGCAGAAGTACCTGTGACGAACTACCACCGTGACGAAATCCTCTCAGCTGAGGATTTGCCTAAGAAATATGCGGCATATAGTGCTAATTTTCGCTCTGAGGCGGGATCTGCAGGACGCGATACCCGGGGATTAATCCGTCAACATCAGTTTAATAAAGTAGAACTTGTTCATTTCACAAAACCAGAGGATTCTTATGAGACACTAGAGATACTCACTGGTCATGCGGAAAAGGTATTGCAATTATTAGGGTTGCCTTATCGTGTCATGAGCATGTGTACGGCTGACTTAGGTTTCACTGCCGCAAAAAAATATGATCTTGAAGTATGGATTCCAAGTCAGGATACTTACCGGGAAATATCTTCTTGCTCTAATTTTGAAGATTTCCAGGCAAGACGTGCTGGAATTCGTTTTAGAAGAGATGCAAAAGCTAAACCGGAATTCGTTCATACATTGAATGGATCCGGCCTTGCAATCGGTCGCACAGTTGCAGCCATATTAGAGAATTATCAACAGGGGGACGGTTCTGTTGTTGTTCCGGAGGTGTTGCGCCCTTATATGGGTGGGAAGGAAGTAATAAAGTAAGTGCTTGAGACAGTGGCTATGGTGGAAGGAAGCTGCGGTTAGTTGAGGGAGAACTGTGTAGAGTTGAGAAAGAACTGCATAAGGTTGAGAGACAATTGCAAAATCCTCTATTTCCTCTCAACTTTTACCAACTGTCTCTCAACTTTGCGATATCTTCTCTCAACTTCGCAGTACTATCTCTCAACTTTACAATTAACAAATAGTAGTCTAGTCCGGGTTGCCTATGCACGAGAGGGTATCCAGGTATTTTTTTAATCGAAAATTATTGACAACAAAAAACACGCATGATATATTATATCTTGTCGTCAATATGGAGGTATACCCAAGTCCGGCTGAAGGGATCGGTCTTGAAAACCGACAGGCGGGTCAAACCGCGCGGGGGTTCGAATCCCTCTACCTCCTCCATTTTAAAATTAGCGCATAAATATTGGAGATAAGAAAAACCGCCTGCAAAACAAGCGGTTTTTTTCTATAAGTAGATTAACTCTAGCTGAATGACTGGTAGAAGGAAAATATTATATCCCTTGACATTTACAATAAATCAGCATATATTACTAAACAATACATAAAAATAAAAAAAGGTCAAGAACAGACCAGTAATACAATGTTCCTTCGAAAGAGAGTGGAATTCATCGGCTGAAAGATTCCATCGAAAGTGGCATGTATGAACCTATCTGGGAGCCGTTAGATAAAAACTAACCACAGTCAACTGTGTTATCAATTCAAGCTGGGCATGTAACTATGTCAATTTAGGTGGTACCGCGGAAACTCATTTCGTCCTTATTTTAAGGATGGAATGAGTTTTTATATTGCTGAAAGCTTTACATAACAAAGGAGGGCATGAAGATGGATAAGAAAATTGCATTTATTGGTGCGGGATCGATGGCAGAAGCGATTATTTCAGGGATTGTGAAATCAGGTATTTTAAAAAAGGAACAAATACTTGTAACAAATAAAAGCAATCGAGAGAGACTCGAGAATATTAAAAATAGGTATGATGTTCAATGTATCCTTGATAAAGAAGAAGTCGTCAAGAAAGCGGATATCATTATTATTGCCACGAAACCATATGATCTAAACAAATCTGTCGAGACCATCAGAGAATATATCCAGAAAAATCAGTTAATTCTTTCTGTGATTGCAGGTATTTCAACAGATTACATCACCACGCTGATTGGAAGGAATAATCCAGTTGTCCGTGCAATGCCTAACACCTCAGCAACCATTGGGTACTCTGCAACTGCCATTTCAGCAGGGAAATATGCACTTGATACACATCTGAAGGAAGCGGAAGAATTGTTTGCGACCATTGGTACAACGGTAATTGTCGATGAGGATGATATGCATACAGTTACAGGAATTTCCGGCAGTGGCCCTGCATATATTTATTATTTAGTTGAAGCGATGGAAAAAGCTGCACTAAAGGCGGGATTCGATCAGGAAACAGCAATGGAATTAATCATCCAGACCGTGCGTGGAGCGGGGCAAATGCTAAAAGAAACAGGCGAATCAGCAGCAGTTTTACGAAAAAAAATCACTAGCCCTAAAGGAACAACGGAAGCAGGTGTCGAAATATTAAATAAGTATGATTTTGAAAAAATTGTTATGGAATGCGTGAAAAGTGCGAGTAATCGTTCTGAGGAACTGGGAAAAAGCGAATAGGAGGTGTCGTGAATGCCTAGCTGTGCACATTGCGAGAGGAAATGGAACTATGGCGATACATTAAAAAGATCCTTTCGCATGAAAATGATTTGTCCGTACTGCAATGGAGAAAATTATCATTCCGCAAAAGGACGCAAAAAAAGTATGATGACCAGTGTTATATTAGCACCTGCAATCATATTGTTTGGTACATTTATCGAAGTACCATTTGGCTGGGTTATATTAGTAGCAGTTGTTTTAGGCTTGGCCATTTTTGCTGTAACTCCATTTTTGACTGAATTAAGTGTGGAAGAAGAAGCGCTTTGGTAGAAGAGGACTTTTCAGCGCAGATTGTGCTGGGGAAGGTCCTTTTTTTGTGAGAAATTGTTGAAATGCAGAAGTTCACAATGAAAAAGCAGAAGTTAACAATGAGTTGATTAGAAGTTCACAGTTACATGGTCAGAAGTTCACAAAATAAAAGCCGAAGTTCACAATTTCGCAGTGAAGGAATCTGCTTCACTAGTCAATGAGCAAATAAAAAAGTGTTCCACACTTAATGGAACACCCTCAAACACTATTTTATAATCTCTCTTGATTTCCAGCGTCTTGACTGCTGAATGAAATGGCCAATTTTCTCCAAAATAGGCTCGACGGAATCCTCTTGCTTCATCAAATCATAATCAGAGATATTAATCCGCAAAATGGGACATGCATTGAAATTATTAATCCAGTTTTCATAGCGGTTGTACATTTCCTCCCAATATGCTGTTGGGGTGTTTTTCTCCATTTCCCGACCACGTTCCTGAATGCGTTCCAATACTTCATCAAAGCTGCCTTCTAAGTAAATGAGCAAGTCTGGGTGCGGGAAATATGGTGTCATCACCATTGCTTCGAATAAATTGGTATATGTTTCATAATCTGTTTTTGACATCGTGCCGTTTTCAAAATGCATTTTTGCAAAAATACCAGTGTCTTCATAGATGGAACGATCCTGGATAAATCCACCACCATATTCAAATATTGTTTTCTGTTCTTTAAAGCGTTCTGCCAAAAAATAAACTTGTAAGTGGAAGCTCCAGCGTTCAAAGTCAGCATAAAATTTTTCCAAATATGGATTGGTATCAACCTTTTCAAAGGATGTTTTAAATTGCAGTGCATTTGCTAACGCATTTGTCATTGTTGATTTACCTATCCCAACCGTACCTGCAATCGTTATAATACTATCATTTGGAATAAGGTATTTTTCTTTTAATTTCATTCCTAGTGTCCCCTTTTTATTGTTTCGTTAAGGCAGCAGCTTTTAATTGTCTGCTTACCTGATCAATGACACGCTCCAAATCATCCTGATGACGTACAAAATCAGTCTCGTCTCCATTTACCCGAATTACTGGAATATCTGGATGTAATACCTCAAAATCATTCATATAATCCTCATAATCCTGGATGAGCTGTGCAAGGTAGGATGGCTTGATATTTTGCTCAATATCCCTGCCACGCTTCTCTATACGATCTAACACCGTATCAAGGCTTGCATGCAAATAAATCATCATATTAGGGACCGGCATATCACTTGTTAAAATCTGATAAATTTTCTCATACTTTTCAAATTTATCTGCTTGCAGCGTCCGCTTTGAAAAGATCATGTTTTTTGATATATGATAATCAGCAATGACTGCTTTATTAGTGTTTAAATATTTCCTTTCAATATCTTCCAATTGTTTGAAACGATTACACAGAAAGAACATTTCCGTTTGAAAACTCCACTCATCAATATCATCATAAAATTTGCCGAGAAATGGATTTTCCTCGACGATTTCTTTTAATAAATGAATATCAAAATGGACAGAAAGTTTCTTTGCAAGGGATGTTTTCCCAATCCCAATCGGCCCCTCTATTGCAATAAAAGGAACTTCCGCCATAGCTATTCCCCCAATCAACATGCAAAACATATGTAGCTTATTTTATCATATAATAGGCGAATGTACTATAAGACAAAATTAGACATAGTCCGAATAAAATTTTTTGAAATAACTAATACTTTTCATTTATAGATTATTTTTGTATAATAAACCATGTTACCCTAAATTCATGGCTCCGTAGCTCAGGGGATAGAGCATAAGTTTCCTAAACTTTGTGTCGCAGGTTCGAATCCTGCCGGGGTCGTTTATCCTATCAGTACATTTTCTTTCACACTGCCCCCATTTGGAAAAGCCCATTTCATTTAGCCTATCTAAAATCTACAACTAGAAAGGAATACATTATATGAGTCTGACAAAGAAGATTATTATTGCCCTCATACTCGGGGTTATTGTAGGTATCAGTTTAAGTTTTACTTCGGGTGATGTCTTTTCTATCACTGATAAATATGTACTTCATCCAATTGGACAGATATTTTTAAATCTAATCATGATGATTGTTATACCAATTGTATTTGTTTCTATTGTTCTAGGAACTTCAGGCTTAGGAGACCCTGCAAAGCTTGGTAAAATTGGTATTCAAACCATTTCCTTTTATCTTGTCACAACAGCAATTGCGCTAACAATTGGTCTGGGAGTAGCTTATCTATTACAGCCTGGTACAGCCGGTGTATTTGATGTAAGTTCTGCTGATTATGAATCAGAATCACCTCCACCAATTATGGATACATTGATCAATATCATTCCAGCTAATCCGCTAGAAGCGATGTCTACGGGCAATATGCTACAAATTATTGCGTTTGCTATTTTCATAGGAATTGCACTTGCCGTATTAGGCGATAAAACAAAAGGCATTCATCATTTATTTGAACAAGCAAATGAAATATTAATTTGGCTGGTTAATGCCATTATGAAAACAGCCCCATATGGTGCCTTTGCTTTGATAGCATCAGCTATTGGAAATGCAGGTCTTGATGCGGTTGGCTCCATGGCGATGTATATGATTGCGGTAATTCTTGCATTAATCATCCATGGTGCCCTTACGTATAGTTTGGCAATCTGGGGGATTGGAAAGGCTAGTCCAATTAAATTTTATAAAGAATTCTTCCCAGCAATGTCTGTAGCATTTAGTACATCTAGTTCTAGTGCCACATTACCTATTTCTATGAAAACCGCTCAGGAAAAACTAGGTGTAAAAAAATCAATCAGTAGCTTTGTCCAACCATTAGGTGCAACGATCAACATGGATGGAACAGGGATTATGCAAGCAGTTGCTACAGTGTTTATTGCCCAAGTGTATGATGTTCCCCTGACGTTTACGGCTATTATCATGATTATCTTAACGGCTACACTTGCAAGCGTCGGAACAGCTGGAGTACCAGGTGTAGGATTAATCATGCTGGCAATGGTGCTGGAGCAGGTTAATTTGCCTATAGAAGGGATTGCCCTTATTATCGGTGTCGACCGGTTATTGGATATGCTTAGAACTTCATTAAATATTACAGGGGATGCAGCATGTGCTTATATTATTTCAGAGAATGATAGACGAAAAGAAGAAACTATAAAGTGAAACTTCATTCAGTGGGGTCCCTTCCTCCCCCACCTCCACGTTTGGGGTTTTCACGCTTGAGGTGGGGGTATAACAGCCCGTTAATACGTGATAAACTAGTATTTAGACACGTTTAAAAAGACATAAACGTGTCTTTTTATACTGGTTTTGAATTAAATACTTTAAAATTGTCATAAAATGTTCTAAACTAGGAGTAGTTACCATAATGTTTAAATAATTTCTAATTGATTTTTTGTTACATCTATTGCAAGCGATTTCTAAACTATATGATGAGGTGATTGGATGGAAATGCAGCATATACCTGCAACAAATGGGAATCATAATCTACAAAACTATGAGGAGATGCGTAAATCTTTTTCCTGGGAAGATGTGAAAAAGAACTTTTCCTGGAATGAAACTGGAAAGGTTAATATAGCGCATGAGGCAGTTGATCGTCATGCTGAGAATCCAGCTAAAAAAGACAAAGTTGCCTTGTTATATTCCTCACCAGATCGAGAAGAGAAGGTGACTTTTGGTCAGTTAAGCGAGCAAAGTAACAGGTTTGCTAATGTATTAAAGAAATATAATGTTGCTAAAGAGGATCGTGTATTTTTATTCATGCCAAGAAGTCCTGAATTCTACGCAGCATTCTTTGGTATTTTAAAAACGGGAGCAATTGCTGGACCGTTGTTTGAAGCATTCATGGAACAGGCTGTACGTGATCGCCTGCAGGATAGCGAAGCAAAAGTCCTTATTACAACACCTGAATTGCTTTACAGGGTACCACAGGGTGATTTACCGGATTTGGAAAAAATTGTTCTTGTTGGAGATCATAAGGAAACGGCGGATCATTATATTGATTATAAGAAAGAAATGGAGGGAGCTTCCCCTAACTTTGACATCGAATGGGTAGATTTGGAAGATGGCATGCTGCTGCATTATACTTCCGGTTCTACAGGTAAACCAAAGGGCGTATATCACGTGCATAATGCGATGATTCAGCATTATGCTACAGCTGAATGGGTGCTGGATTTAAAAGAAGATGATGTATATTGGTGTACAGCAGACCCTGGCTGGGTAACGGGTACAAGCTATGGTATATTTGCGCCGTGGCTGCATGGTGTAACAAATGTAATTCGAGGCGGACGGTTCACACCAGATGATTGGTATTCAACCTTAGAAAAGTATAAAGTAACTGTTTGGTATACTGCTCCTACAGCTCTTCGCAAACTATTAAGTGCTGGCGAAGAAACTGTCAACAAATATAATTTATCATCATTAAGACACTTCATGAGTGTTGGTGAACCATTAAATCCTGAGGTGATTACTTGGGGAGTAAAAGCATTTAATTTACGAATCCATGATACATGGTGGATGACGGAAACGGGCGCACAGCTTGTTGTAAACATACCTTCAATGGAAATCCGCCCAGGGTCGATGGGAAAACCAATTCCAGGTATTGAAGCAGCCATTGTTGATAATGAAGGAAATGAGCTTCCACCGAATCAAATGGGGAATTTGGCCATTAAAGAAGGTTGGCCGGCGATGATGCGTGCAATATGGAATAGACCAGAGAAATTTGATAGTTATTTTATTAATGGTTGGTATGTATCTGGTGATAGTGCTTATATGGATGAGGATGGTTATTTTTGGTTCCAGGGTCGCCTGGATGATGTGATCAATACATCTGGTGAGCGAGTTGGCCCATTTGAAGTCGAAAGTAAACTAATTGAACATGAGGCAGTTGCTGAGGCAGGTGTTATTGGAAAACCTGATCCGGAACGTGGCGAAATTATCAAAGCATTCATTACATTAAATGACGGCTATGAAAAATCTGATGAACTGCTTGAAGATATTCGTCAGTTTGTAAAAACAGGCCTGGCAGGTCATGCAGCACCACGTGAAATGGAAATCCGTGACTCGATTCCGAAAACACGCAGTGGTAAAATCATGCGCAGACTCTTGAAATCATGGGAGCTTGGCCTACCGACTGGTGACACATCCACATTAGAGGAATAAGATAGAAAAGGTTAGGGAAAACTTTGACTTCCCGTCATTTTTTGGCGGTAGTTAGAGTTTTTCTTTCTTAAAGGAGAAAACAGACATGGAAAAATGTGATGTGGCTGACATGATGGATGATCCTGTTCATATTTATCCTTATACAGCAATCCTTATGAAGCCAGGTGATGTTATCTATTCACATAAGACAGCCTTATCATCGTTTATGGTTGGACATGCAGGTATTATTGGAGAAAATTACCGAATCTATCATGTAAATCGCTGGGGCAATAAGGGACATGCGGATAGTATGCCAATATATTTGAGCAGACACAAAAAGGGTGAAAAGCTAACCATACTTAGAAATAAAAATGAAGAGATAACAGAAGAAGCTGCAAAATGGGCAAAGCAGAATATAGAAAAAGTTAAAAAATACACTTTCACAAGGGATTTGGCAGATTTTGAATTAAATTATTGCTCCAAGTATATTTGGCAGGCCTATTATTTTGGAAGTGAAGGTAAAGTTGATCTAACAGAGCGGGGGTTTGATCCCACATCAAAGAAATACGTGACGCCAACACAGATTTACAATAACTTTGATAAAATAGGAAGCTTTGTAAATAAATAACAGGAGCTCCCCCAGGCAATGCAGAAGCTCCCGTTAACTTATGCAGTAATATCTTCAGCAGGGCCAAAAATTTCAAAATGGATATCTGCATCTGCTACATGATTTTTTTTCAAGTTTTGATAAGCTGCACGCATAAATCCTTTAGGTCCACAGAAATAAAATGCCGCATCATTTGTTGGAAGAATCTTCCTGAGCCATTCAGAATCAATATAACCTTCTTTATCACATTGTTCATTTGCTTCAGGACGATCATATACCGTATAGGATCTTACGTTTTCATAGCTACTGGCAATTTCATTAACCCGCTCTTTCATGGCATGAACGCTTCCAGATCTGGCTGCATGAATGAAGATTACTTCACGCTCCGGTTGCTCCTTGATAACTGTTTCAAGCATGCTCATCATTGGAGTTAGACCAACCCCACCACTCATTAAAACTAAGGCCCGAGTATCCTTCATGTCCAGTATAAATTCTCCAGATGGGGCACTAATTGGCAAAATATCACCTTCCTCAAGATGTTCATGCAAAAAGGTTGATACGACACCAGCAGGATTATCACCAATTGCATCTTCACGTTTTACACTAATACGATAGACACCTTCACCCGGGGCACAGGATAAACTGTATTGACGCAGATGATTATGTGCTTCTCCTTCAATTTCGGCCTTTACTGTGATGTATTGTCCAGCTTGATACACAGGAAAGGGATTTCCATCTGCAGGCTCCAGATAAAATGATGTAATAACATCACTTTCAACAACCTTTTTCGTTACTTTAAAGTTGCGGAAATCAAGCCATCCGCCGACTGTGCTTTTTGTTTCCTCATACATTTCTTTTTCGATAGAGATAAATACATCAGCAATAACACCATATGCCTTTTCCCATGCAACCATTATGTCATCAGTAGCTGCTTCACCTAGTACATCCTTGATTGCCAATAATAAATACTTTCCAACGATTGGATAATGCTCTGGTTTAATATTTAAGCTCTTATGTTTATGTGAAATTAATTTCACATCAGGTAGAATAGCTTCTAAATTATCAATATTAGCAGCTGCCGCATAGATGGCTCCTGCTAAAGCTTTGGATTGATTCCCTTTACGTTGATTTGTCTGATTGAAAATATTTTTTAATTCTGGATGGTTTTCAAACATTAATTGATAAAATTGTTTTGTAATTTTCTCACCATGTTCTTGTAATACTGGTACAGTAGCTTTTACAATATCTCTCGTTTGCTTGTCCAATCCTATAGCAGTTGCTATTGTCATACTAAAGCACTCCCTTTAATATTTAAACATGTATTTTGAATACATGTTTATTGTATAATTAATATTAACACTGTTGCAATAGGGTAAATCGAAGTTTGTGTTACAATAATGTGAAGTTACTAACAAGGGGAAAATAATATGAATTTAAAAAAATATACAGATTATGCATTACGCGTGTTAATTTTTACTGGAATGAAATCAGAAGAAGAACTAGCCAGTATCAAAGAAATTTCTGAGGTGTATAACATATCTCAGCATCATTTGGGTAAAATTGTGTTCGAGTTAAGTAAACTCGACTTGATTGAAACAACTAGAGGGAGAAATGGTGGAATTCGGCTATCTAAACCTGCAGACCAAATTAATGTTGGGTTAATTGTACGTCAACTTGAGAATGATTTTGTTTTACTGGAATGCTTTGACAAGGGAGAGAATCACTGTGTTATTTCACCAGGCTGTACACTAAAGCATGCTTTAAATAAAGCACTGCATGCATTTTTTAAAGTACTTGATGAGTATACGATAAAAGATTTAATCCATAATGAAAATGAGCTACGAGCACTAATGGGAATGAGAAAAAATATGTTTTAGCTCAGCCCAGCTTGGGAATACCTACTTATGTAATACTTCTCAAAAGGAGCGGATGTTAAATGGGTAAAAAAATAGCAACAGTTATAACAAATATGTTTGAAGACGTTGAATATACAGAACCTGTGAAAACATATAAAGAGGCTGGTCATGAAGTTATTGCAATTGAGAAGGAAAAAGGAAAACAAGTTACTGGGAAAAATAAGGAAGCAACTGTTACCATCGATCTGGGAATTAATGATGCAAATCCAAATGACTTTGATGCCTTGTTTATTCCAGGTGGATTCTCACCAGATCAATTACGTGCAGACGACCGCTTTGTAACATTTGCAAAGCATTTTATGGACGAGAAGAAGCCTGTCTTTGCGATTTGTCACGGACCACAACTATTAATCACTGCAAAATCACTCGAAGGCAGGGATGCTACAGGGTATAAATCGATCCAGGTGGATATGGAATATGCAGGTGCAAACGTAGTGGATAAGGAAGTTGTTGTTTGCCAGAATCAACTTGTAACAAGTCGTCAGCCTGATGATATTCCAGCATTTAACCGAGAGGCTTTAAAGCTATTGAAATAGAATGAGAAAAACGCTAAAGCGTCTTTCCAGAGGTTAAAGACCAGAAGTAAGATTGGAAGAAAACGGTGAAAAAGCCAATTTCGTTTATAGTTTCTTACTTTGCTAGAAAAAGAGCCCAATCACTAAACATTTGGGCTCTTCCTTATTTATTCCAATTTAGTAATCACAAAGTTATCATCCAGCAAAAGCCAATTTTGCGGAAATGCTAATCCAAGCTTCCAATAGGCAATTCCGTGTAAGTCCAGTTCTTTAATCAAATTAAATTTTGCCTGAATGGATCTAGCATCCTCAAACCATACTTCATGCTGGTTTCCCTCTGCATCCGTGTAGGTAAAGAAAGGTGCTTGTGCTGTCGTATCATATTGTATGACGGCATTTTGTTCTCTAGCTAAAGCTATTGCCTGCTGCGGACTGATTGCTCGTGCCAGCTCCCCGCCCTGAACAAATGGAAGTGTCCAATCATATCCGTATAAATTTTGCCCTAATAAAATCTTCTCAGCAGGAATGACTGTTAATGCATATTCAACTACCCTTCTGACCTGATCAATTGGTGAAACTGCCATTGCAGGTCCGGCACTATACCCCCATTCATAGGTCATCAATACGACAAGGTCAGCGATTTCGCCATGTGCAGCATAGTCATGTGCTTCATAGAGAACACCCGTTTGCTCGGCACTTATTTTTGGTGCAAGTGCGGTTGAGAGTAGCACGCCGACTTGTGATAGGCGATCTTTTGCCTGCCGTAAAAAATTATTATACGCTTCTCGATCCTCTGGTGGTATAAATTCAAAGTCAAAATGTACGTCTGTATAACCAACGGTAGTGGCTGTATTGACAATGTTATCTAATAACGCATTTTGTACGGATTGAACAGTCAGGATAATATGTGCTAATTCAGAGCTGAATGCGCCCTCTTCCAGATTCGTAATCACAAGCATTAATGCGGTATTATTCGCATCAGCAATTTGCGGTAAGTTGCCTAATGGAGGTGCAGTAAGCGAACCATCCCGATTTACGTTATAGCTGAAATGGGCAAGGTACGTAAGGTATGGAGCATTCTTTGCAGCAGCATTTTCTAATGTTTCGGATAGTGATCCGCCCATAGGCTCAATATATGCAATGCTTGTAATTGGTCTTTTTGCCTGGGGCGGAATATATAATCGTAGTCCGACAGGCAGCATGCTATCTACAGGGAAATTATTGATCCCTGCCAGCTCCTGATAGGTCATGTTAAACTCCTGAGCAATGGAATATAAACTATCACCAGGCTGAACAAAATAAAACTGACCAATAATAGGAATAACAAGTGCTTGCCCAACAACAAGATTATCCGGTGCCACCAGTTCATTTGCATCAATGATTGCTGTGACAGAGGTACTGTATGTAGCAGCGATCCCATATAAGTTTTCGCCATTTTGTACAACATGTATTTGCAAAATTACCCCTCCTTCCAAAGGTTTTCTATTTACACTTTATGAGAAGGAAGGCTTATATATGCTATTTTAGAATGGTTTAATATTTGCCTTCATAACAGAATTCATGAGGTACAAGGCATAATCATTATTATCCTTTTTTTCAGATGCCATGCAATTTTCGGGAATATGCATGGCAAATTGATACATATAGGCATCTTTAGCTGTAAATAAAATACAAATGTCTCCAGCAATTCCAGCCATGATCAGCTCTGTTTTCTTCAATTCATTGAGCAGTGATTGAAGTGGTGTTTGAAAAAAGGCGGAATGCTGTGGTTTAATTAAAAAATAGTCATCATCGTTGGGCTTTAGTGCATCGATGATATGCTGACTTGCATCATTTTTACAATGATCAATTATTTTGCCGAAATCTGCTTGCCACAGGCCGTAATGATCATTAACATAGATGGTGGGCAGATTGTTTTCTTTAGCAAATGCTTTTAACTTTTTTAGATTTGGCAGAATTTTTTCGGTATGCTTGAGCAGTTTATCTCCACCGTCAAAATCAAAGTCATTTATAATATCTACAAATAGTACTGCAGTATTTGATAGGGTTGTATTCATTTAGGAACTCCTTTGTGCTTTTTAATGTATGTTCAAAAAGTCCGGTAAAAATGACACATCGAATTTCTTCGTTGACTTGCTTTTCCGTTGCTCTCGTATCAACTGCATACGTTCCGCTACTCAAAGCTACGCCGCCTCGAATTTCTTGGTTCTTTTTATCCTCCTTTTGAACTCGCTTTTTAATTAATTATTTCCTATTTAGCTTTTTTCAAACTTTTAATGAAACGTTGTGATCAAAATGAATGATGAAAAATATATGTGTGCAGCGATGGAAGAGGCAGAAAAGGCCCGTGCATTAAACGAAGTGCCGATTGGGGCTGTTATTGTATATGAAGGCGAAATAATTGCTGCGGGATATAATCTAAGGGAATCATCGCAAACGACGTTATCCCATGCTGAGCTTATCGCAATCCAGGAGGCAAATGAAAAAATTGGCAGTTGGCGCCTAGAGGATTGTACACTTTATGTGACACTCGAGCCCTGTCCCATGTGTGCAGGGGCAATTGTGCAATCACGGATAAAACGTGTCGTTTTTGGTGCAGCCGATCCGAAGGCAGGTTGTGCGGGTACATTAATGAACTTACTTGATGATAAGCGGTTTAATCATCAGGTGGACGTAACGAGTGGTGTATTGGAAAAAGAATGCGGGCAGCTGCTGACTGATTTTTTCAAGAAGTTAAGAAATAAACGGAAATGACGATATTTTCCATTGCATTCTGAATGCAAAATCGTTATAATAAATAGTGCCGTGCTAAGCGGGGAGGTAGCGGTGCCCTGTACTCGCAATCCGCTATAGCGAGGTCGAATTCCCATCTTAGGTGGGGTGACTTTATGGTCTGCCTTAAGGGAGTGGTGTTGACGCTCAGGTCCTGCGCAACAGAAACCCATGAATTCTGTCAGGTCTGGAAGGAAGCAGCAGTAAGTGGTATTTTCTGTGTGCCGCAGGGAAGCCTAGGCTGAGCCATGAACTTAAGTAACGCATAGGGTTGTCACATCGATGGTGGGTGCGCGGCGTACATATGGGAAAAACCTTCTGTCAGTATTGGCAGAAGGTTTTTCTATTAGTTGAGAGATATAGCCATAAAGTTGAGACATAATGCATGGAAGTTGAGAGATATAGCCACAAAGTTGAGAGATAATACATGAAAGTTGAGAGACTCAAGGGTAAAGTTGAGACATACGAATGGAAAAAGCAGATTTCTCTCAACTTCAACCTGCTATGTTTCAACTTCAGCCACTTGTCTCTCAACTTAACGATGTTTCCTCTCAACTTATTACTCTCACATACGAAAAAATACTAAATTGGTTCACATTCACCCCTCAAATCGGGTATAATTAATAAGAGATCATAGAGGGGTATGTATTATGAGCTATCAAGCATTATATCGCGTCTGGCGTCCTAGGGAATTCCAGGACGTTGTTGGACAAACACATATAACCCGAACATTGCAGAATGCGATTGTTCAGGAAAAATTTTCACATGCTTACCTTTTTTCCGGTCCAAGGGGTACAGGAAAAACGAGTGCTGCGAAGATTTTTGCGAAAACAATCAACTGCGAGCGTTCCCCTGTTAAAGAGCCATGTAATGAATGTGCGGCATGCCGTGGAATTCAGGATGGTTCGATTTCTGATGTGATTGAAATTGATGCCGCATCAAATACAAGTGTTGATGATATCCGGGATATTCGTGATAAGGTAAAATATGCATCAAGCTCTGTACCTTACAAGGTATATATTATTGATGAAGTGCATATGATTTCTGTTAATGCATTTAATGCACTGTTAAAAACATTAGAAGAACCACCTAAGCATGTGGTATTTATATTAGCAACGACAGAACCGCATAAAATTCCATTAACCATCCTTTCCAGATGTCAGCGCTTTGACTTTAAACCAATATCAAATCAGGCCATTGTTGGTCGCATGCAATCGATTATTAGGGAGGAAAATGTTTCGGTTTCAATGGAAGCACTGGAAACAGTTGCTTTAGCTGCAGAAGGCGGAATGCGTGATGCATTAAGTATTTTGGATCAGGCAATTTCATATAGTAACGATTCAGTCGAACTAGAAGACGTATTGGCTGTTACTGGTGGAGTTTCGCAAAATGTCCTGACCGATATCGTAAAGGCAATGCATGAAAAGGATGTACAGCATGCGCTACAGCTTCTGGATCAATTAATCCAGAATGGAAAAGACCCGGGTCGATTTGTCTATGATTTGATCTATTTTATGCGGGATCTATTACTGTTCAAAAGTGCATCATCACTGGAAGGCTTATTGGAACGTGCCAGAGTGGATGAGAGCTTTAACACATTAACTAAAGAAGTATCAATCGCTTGGATTCAAGATGCAATTATGCAATTAAACCAATGTCAGCAGGAAATAAAATGGACGAACAGTCCGAAAGTCTTTATTGAGATTGCGTTATTAACAATCACAAATCGTTATCACAGTGAAGAAACATCTGGGAATGAAGCAGATTCCGAAGCAGTTGTAAAACTGACAGATAAACTAGCACAACTGGAAAAAGAACTAAATATGCTAAAAGAAAACCCGGTTGTCAGTGCTCAGCCCACGCCACAGCGTGAGGTGAGAAGGCAGCAGTCGAGAGGATCCAAAAACAGCTATAAAGTTCCAAATGAACAAATTCGCAATGTATTGCGACAAGCAGAAAAGCAGGCACTGAAAAATACTCAGTCACAATGGGCTAACTTTTTATCGAAACTAAAAAGCACAAATGCACCTGCACATGCAACCATTCAGGATAGTAAGCCAGTAGCTGCGTCTGATGAGGCACTAGTTGTAGCATTTAAATATGAAATTCATTGTTCCCTATTTCTCGATAATCGAGAGGTAGTTGAATCCGTACTTGCAAGTGTAATGGGGAGAAATTTAAGCCTCATTCCAATTCCAGAAAATAATTGGACGGATTTACGTGCGGATTATATAAAAAATCAAGAAAAAACCACTGATAATAATGAACAGCAACCCGATCCATTCGTGGAAGAGGCAAGAAAGCTTGTTGGAGATGACCTGCTAGAGGTTCATGATTAACGGGTGATGCAAGGGGACGGTTCTCATGCTTCAAGGGAAGGGAAGCGCAAGAACCGTCCCTATGCTTCCCGCTAGAAAAAATAAGGAAAATTTTAAAGGAGGCGTTTTCCATGAAAGGTATGGGAAATATGAACGGCATGATGAAGCAAATGCAAAAAATGCAAAAGAAAATGATGAAGGCACAGGATGAGCTGCATGAAATGAGCTTTGAAGCATCTGCAGGTGGCGGTATGGTTACCGTTGTTGCAAATGGCCAAAAAGTTATTACAGATGTTCAAATAAAAGAAGAGGTAGTGGATCCGGATGATATCGAAATGCTTCAGGATCTTATTCTCACAGCAACAAATGATGTCATTAAACAAATAGAAGATAAAACGAATGAAACAATGGGGCAATTCACGAAAGGGTTGAACATGCCCGGAATGTTCTAGTTTTCGTCAGTCTCAGCACCCAGCAACTAGCAAATCTTTTCGGTGGGGCGAGTAATCGCAGCCCCAAACTTCGCACTCCTCCACTGCGATAAGTCAACATCGGTTCGCTTCCAGCTCACCGTGTTTCCTTTATCTCATTTCAAGTCTTTTTGGTGGGACGAACGAAGTGCAGTCACAGAGTGCTCCAGTTTGTACGTTGCTAAACGGGTGCTTTCGCTTTTGTTTTTAGGAGGAATTCTAATGTACTATCCAGAACCAATTTCAAAACTGATTGACAGTTTTACAAAATTGCCTGGGATTGGACCAAAAACGGCAGTCCGCCTGGCTTTTTTTGTTTTGAATATGAAAGATGATGATGTGCTTAACTTTGCGAAGGCTTTAGTAAATGCAAAACGGGAGCTATCTCACTGCTCGATTTGCGGGCATATTACAGATCAGGATCCATGCTCGATTTGCCAGGATACATCGCGTGATCCATCGATTATTTGTGTCGTACAGGATCCAAAAGACGTTATTGCCATGGAGAAAATGAAGGAATACCATGGGAAATACCATGTTCTTCATGGCGCAATATCCCCGATGGATGGGATTGGACCTGAAGATATCAATGTACCTGATTTGCTAAATCGCTTGAAGGATGAAGAAGTAAAGGAAATCATCCTTGCTACAAACCCAAACATCGAAGGAGAAGCAACAGCAATGTATATTTCACGCCTTGTTAAGCCATCAGGTATTAAAACAACGAGAATTGCACATGGCCTGCCTGTTGGCGGAGACCTAGAATATGCAGACGAAGTGACATTGTCAAAGGCATTAGAGGGCAGGAGAGATTTGTAGAAGTTAGGTGGAAGTACATGAGGAAGAAACGAATAAAACGTGATGTCGATCAAGAGCTACTAGATGCAATTTTTACATTGAAAGATGAATGGAAGCAAATGGAGTCATTAGTAGAAAGAAGTATGGAGCCATCCATAAATGGACATAGTTCTGAAGCACTCGCAAAAGCGAAGTATTTATTTTTACTGCGTGAGGCAAGACATCGGAAAGTGAGTGCGATTGGATATCGTTAGTTGAATACGTTGCAAAAAACATCAAAGACAAGACACGCTATTATAGCATTCTTGTCTTTTTATAGTAGCTTTTAAACGTAGTATCTTAGTTGAAGTATAAAAAATGGAGGGTTAAATTTGGATAAATTTATGAAACGTGCAGTAGAACTGGCTGTAGAAAATGTTCGAGAAGGTGGCCAGCCATTTGGTGCAGTACTGGTAAAGGATGACAGGGCCATAGCTGAGGGTGTGAATGAGCTTCACAAAATTTATGATGTGAGTGGACATGCAGAGTTATTGGCTATTCGGCGAGCTCAGGATCAATTGCAAACTAATAATCTATCTGGTTACACAATGTATGCCAGTGGCGAGCCTTGTCCGATGTGTCTGACGGCAATGTATTTTGCAGGCATTGAAAAGGTCTATTATTGCGCATCAGTTGAGGATGCCGTTGAAGTAGGCCTCGGTAAATCAGAATATATCTATAAAGAATTGAAAAAGCCAATGGAAGAGCGGGCACTTTCCATGATACAAATGCCATTAATGGAAGGGCAAGAAGACCCTGTAGAGCTCTGGAGAGAACGGAGTAATTCTGGGAAATGAGTTTTTTCGTATTTAAGAACCTGACCCTTTAGCACGATAATCGATAGGAGCTAAAATGACAAATCTTTCTTTAGTTAATCCCTGTTAGCGACAATAGAATTTAGCTATTAAATCCCATATTAGTTATTTTCTTGGCAGGAAATGAATAATTTAAAGCTAGAAAACCATTTTCTATTTTTGGTATCCCACCTATTTCGTAACGTTTATCACTTGCAAGACTAATTTTTTTATTGATGTATGACTGTAAAAAGCTAATTAAAAATGCTACTGTTACAAGGGATAAGACACCTTATGCTATAAGTGGTAAAGTTATTTGAAAAACGAAAAATAGGTAGCTAAGAACCATTTTAAAAAGCTGTTTTCTTAGTTACCTATTTTGTCTGAAATGCTTAAAATATTCAATATAACAGGTTGTTCGGTCTTCTGAAAATGAATAGTAAACGATATATTTATCAACAATTACTTTATAGCTGCCTTTCCATTCTGATTGATCTGCTTTAATACTTGTTCCAACAATAGTAATTTTTTCTTGGATTCTGCTTGCTAATATTTTTTTATATTGCATTGTCTCTTCAAAAATAAAATGTTCGCTACGAATATTGTTAAATCCTTCTAAAGCTTGTTCCGTCCATTTTACTTGCATTATAACTCACCTTGTTCAATCATTTCTAAAATCTCATCGGTGGAGTATACTTTGTTGTACAATATATCTTTTTTTGCTTGTCGTAATTTTTGTTCTAACTCAGGCTCTGCTTTAACATCTTCTTTAACTGTAGTAATCGGAGCCTCCAATGAAATAACCTGATATCTTTTACCATCTAGTTCAAAAGCAGAATCGCCATCTCGAATTATATCTTTTATGACTTCTGCTTCATAACCTTTTAACCTTTTCAAGTGATCACCCCTCCATTTTAGTTGTTTTTTTAATTTTATTATACAGCATTTTTTGTACCCTGCCAAAGCATACCAATATTACAGCGTTGTGTTTTTTATTTTGGAAATGCACCAGATAGTTAAAGATTTTTAATGATTAAAAAGTGGTTAGGCTTTTTTAAATATATCATCCGATAGATTCATAAATTTGCTTCCCGTGTATCCGTCGCCATAAACATTAAATCATCTGATGTTTCACCACAATGACTGGCTCAAAACTCCGCAAAAGTGGCCCAATTCACCCACAATAATCACATAACTTCATTTTCACAAAAATCTACTCTTTATTCTCATCCAAACCCAAATAGTCAAAATCATCTAACTGAGACTCAAATTCAATAAAAACCCCTTGTTCATTTGTTTTATCATCTATAAAAGGGTTCATATTATAGTAGTTATCCAGCTCATGAAGAATGGCGTGGATCTCATCGAAAATTTTATCACCTCTTCCCCAATAGTATTGTTATTTCCCTACTTTAACGCTTTTGCACCATACTATATAAATATTTTAACATAAAATCCCAAAACTGAAAATTCCAAAAAGTCAGAAGTGATTTGGATTTATCATTCCAAGTAATAATGGAAGCAACACTCTAATTGTTCACGTTTTAACACGTCAATTAGCAGTGGTAGATAGATTTATGTACGCTATGTTAAATAGGCTGATAATTAAGATGTTAATTTTAAAACACTATAAACATAGATAAATCAACTCCTGATTATTGTGTTATTTTATGTTTTCTCCCCTATAACTATATCCGTTTCCTTTAAACCTGTTCTTTTTTCAAGTTTCCCATCATATGTACTAAAAAGGGGACAAGATAAAGGGGCTGATTTGCTTTGAGTTCTACACTCGTTATTTCGATTATGATTGGATTAATTGTTTTACTTTTGGTAGTTGGTGCTCCAGCCAAGCCGATGCGTTTTATTGGACATACTACCGTTAAGTTAGGTATTGGCATCTTATTTTTATTTTTCTTCAATGTTTTCGGGGGGGCAATTGGGCTGCATATTCCTATTAATCTATTTACAGTAATTGTTTCAGGTTTTTTAGGGTTATTTGGACTAGCCTCCCTTGCTGCGATTCATTTATTTATTATATAAAAGTTTCAAAGTTTCCTTGTATAAATTCTGTTAGATTGGGAGATACTAATTTCTAACGGAGGTGGGGAAAGTGAAACAAACAATTCCATTTGAAAAATGTGGTATTTGTGAGGAAGAGAAAGAAAGAGGAATTCATCTATATACCACGTTTATTTGTACGGACTGTGAGCATAATATGATTCACACAGAACCGAGAGAGGAAAAGTATAGCTATTACCTAAGGAAATTAAAAAATGTCAACAAACCAAAACTATATTCGTAGAGTCTTTGCTTGCAAAGGCTTTTTTTGTTGGTCTAGTATAATGAAAGAGACCTTATAAAAGACGGAGAGATAATCATGGAGCAGCACCGAACCCCTATTTATCAGACATTAATGTTATTTGATGATGAAAATCCAATATCCTTCCATGTACCTGGACATAAAAATGGATTGCTTTTTCCTGATTATGCACGCAAGTATTTTGATGCCATTTTAAGGCTTGATATGACAGAGCTCCCAGGCCTTGATGACCTGCATGCACCAACAGAAGCAATTGCCGAGGCGGAAAAATTAGCGGCTGATTATTTCAAGTCTGATCATACATTTTTTCTTGTAGGTGGGAGTACTGCTGGTAATTTGGCAATGATTTTAGCAGCATGTTCTGCAGGGGATAAGGTAATTGTACAGCGTAATTGTCATAAGTCGATTATGAATGGGCTGGAATTAAGTGGGGCAAAGCCGGTTTTTATTGCACCAGAATATGACTCTGGGGCTGGCCGTTATACAAACCCTTCTATGAGAACATTACAGGAAGCGATACAAAATTATCCGGATGTCAAAGCTATTGTGCTGACCTATCCTGATTATTTTGGGAAAGTCTATGAAATAAATGAAATGATTGCGTTGGCACATGAACATCATATTCCAGTGCTGGTTGACGAAGCACATGGCGTACATTTTTCACTTGGAGATCCTTTTCCAGCTTCTGCATTTGAACTTGGTGCTGATGTCGTTGTTCAATCAGCCCATAAAATGGCTCCTGCAATGACGATGACTTCCTTTTTACATATGAAATCTGAACGCATTCCGAAAGAAAGGATTGCGTATTATTTACAGATGATTCAATCGAGCAGCCCTTCCTATCCATTAATGGCATCTTTAGATATAGCAAGGTCTTTTTTGGCTACCATGAAAAGGGAAGCGATCGAGAGTGTTATTGAAAGTGCATCAAAGGTAAGCGCAATTTTAAACGATTCTGAGCACTGGAGTATTGTACCGGCGGATGATCCATTAAAAATAACCTTACAGGTGGAACCGGGGATTTCTGCAAAAGATGTAGCAAGTCTTTTTGAGAGGCAAAACATCTATCCAGAACTGGTTACACATAATCAAATTTTGTTTATCCATGGGCTTGCCCCTTTTCAAAAAATGAATCCATTGAAAAAAGCTGTGAAAAGAGTCAATGAGCAATTAAAAAATAATCCAAACCATGATACAATAGAGATAACAAAGCTTTTTCCACAAATAATTAAAGAATTAGCTTTGTCATATCAAGCAATGAGTAAATTACAGACATTACAAGTGTCTTTTCTAGAGGCAGTTGGATATATAGCAGCAGAGGCGGTCATTCCTTATCCACCAGGGATTCCTCTAATCGCTAAAGGAGAAGAAATCACAGCAAAACATATAGATGTCATCGAACAATTGAACATCCAGGGTGTTCGTATCCAGCAGCGTGCAGCAAATGGCATCAAGGTTTACAGGAAGTGAAGAGGGAGCAGAAGATACGTGAGAGGAAATTTTATAACATTTGAAGGTGGCGAGGGAGCTGGTAAAACCTCTATTCTCCATTCTTTGAATAAAAAGTTAAGCAACCTAGGGTATGATGTACTTGCAACACGAGAGCCTGGTGGTATTGATATTGCCGAGCAGATCAGGAAGATCATCCTTGATCCGGAAAATACACAAATGGAGAAACGAACGGAAGCATTATTGTTTGCAGCAGCGCGCAGACAGCATTTAGTACAGAAGGTATTACCAGCACTTGAAGCGGGCAAAATTGTATTATGTGATCGATTCGTTGACTCAAGTCTTGCCTATCAAGGGTATGCACATAGGCTTGGAATTGATGAGGTTTTTGCTATTAATCAATTTGCGATCAAGGATTGTATGCCGGATTTAACATTATTTTTCGATATTGAACCAAAAAAGGGATTAGAGCGTATCGCGGCGAATAAAGATAGAGAAAGAAACCGTTTGGATTTGGAAAAAATTCATTTTCATGAAGAAGTATATCAAGGCTATCAAATACTTGCAGATCGATTCCCAAATCGGATTCACACAATCAATGCAGATCAGACAATCGTACAGGTTGAACAGGATGCATTGAATTATATTATTTCCTTTTTACAAAAAAAGTAAAGGAGGGATGCAAGATGAAGTTAATTATTGCTGTTGTTCAAGATAAGGACTCCAATCGTCTTGTTGACGCACTTGGAGAAGAAAATTTTAAAACAACCAAGCTGGCTACAACTGGTGGATTTTTAAAAGAGGGTAATACAACACTGATGATTGGTTGTGAGGATCAATATGTAGATGAAGCCTTAGAAGTTATTAAGGTTAATTGCTCGCATCGTGAACAAATGGTTGCACCTATTTCACCAATGGGAGGCAATGCAGATTCCTATATTCCAAAGCCTGTTAAAGTAGAAGTGGGTGGAGCAACCTGTTTTATTCTGCCAATTGAATCGTTTTTTCAATTCTAAAGAATAGTTTTTTTAAAACAGCTGTAGTATTTTTTAAACAAAGGACTGATCCAATGAAAATCACTCATGAAATGCAAACAAAAACAGATCCGAATTACCCGCGTCAGGTTAAAACGGATTCAAAATCATTCAATCAATTGGTTCAGTCCCAAACACAAAGTTTAAAGCAGCAGGAATTACAGCAATTAATGAAGAATATTACTGTACAAGGTGATAAGCTTGCCCGATTCCGCACATTTCGTGATCTAGCGAAATTCAAACGCATGATAAAAGGTTTTTTACAGGAAACCGTCTATAACGGACTCAATTTGCAAAAATCACATAGTTTCGGTTTAGCTGGACAAAATCGAAAACTGGCAATTGTCAAAGAAATTGATGAAAAGTTATTGGAGTTAACCGAGGAAATGATGAACCAGGAAAAAAAGACAGTAGATATCCTTGGCCTGATTGGCGAAATAAAAGGACTGCTGGTTAACTTATATATTTAATTGAAATGAGATAGATACTTATGAAAACATGGTCTGAAGTGGCGGAAGTTCAGCCATTGGCTAGTACAATTATTGTAAACAGCATAAGAAGGAGTCGGATTTCTCATGCGTATTTGCTCCAAGGAGCACGTGGTACTGGTAAAGAGGACATCGCTTTATTAATTGCAAAGGGTTTATTTTGCGGAAATAAAACAGATGTTGAACCATGTCATCAATGTAATGCATGTAAGCGAATTAACTCCCGTAATCATCCAGATGTCCATTGGATTGAGCCAGATGGGCAATCGATTAAAATAGAACAGATTAGAAATTTACAAAAAGAATTCACCTACACAGGACTGGAGTCCAGTCAGAAAGTTTATATAATAAAAGGGTCTGATACATTAACTACAAATGCAGCAAACCGAATTCTGAAGTTTTTAGAAGAGCCAAGTAAACAGACAACCGCTATTATGCTGACTGAAAATAGTCAGTCCATTCTTCCAACGATTAAGTCACGTTGTCAGATTATTGATCTACAGCCGCTGAATCCAGCCTCATTTCAAAAGCAATTAATAGAAAAGGGAATGTCAAAAGAGAATGCGATTTTAATGAGTGCGCTGACCAATAATTTGAATGATGCATTCAGTTGGAGTGAAAATGAGTGGTTTGCTTCAGCTAGAAAGATAGTGGTAGAATTAGTAGAAATGTTTACAAAGAGTCCTGATGATGTCTATTTATTTATACATAATCATTGGGTGCCTCATTTTAAAGAACGAAACTCTCAGGAGCAAGGCTTGGATTTATTGCTCTTAGCTTTTAAGGATATTCTTTATTTTCATATCGGGAACAAAGCAGGGATGGTGTTACTATCCCCAAATGAACCCTTGCTTGAAAAAGCAACGATGTATTTTTCACAGGAAAAAGTCGTAACTATTTTAAATGCTATTTTACAAGCAAAAAGAAAATTGAAGCAAAATGTTCATCCAACTTTAGTGATTGAACAACTTATACTTCAAATACAGAGGTGAAATAAATGATTGAAGTTATAGGTGTCCGCTTCAAAAAAGCGGGTAAAATATATTATTTTGATCCAGGTGACCACATCATTTCATTGGATAGCTATGTAATTGTGGAAACAGTGCGCGGCATTGAATTTGGGAAAGTTGTGATTGCCAATAAACAGGTGGATGAGGAAGATGTAGTGCTTCCTTTGAAGAAAGTCATCCGAATTGCCGATGAGAAAGACAAACTAAAGGTTGCCGAAAATCAGGAGCATTCAGACAAAGCTTTGCAAACCTGTACAAACAAGATTATTGAACATAGGCTAGATATGAATCTAGTAGAAGTAGAATATACATTTGACCGCAACAAAATTATTTTTTATTTCACCGCAGAAGGTCGTGTAGATTTTCGTGATCTGGTAAAAGATCTGGCAGCAATGTTTAAAACAAGGATAGAACTGCGTCAAATCGGTGTTCGTGATGAGGCGAAAATGTTGGGTGGGATTGGTCCATGTGGAAGAATGCTATGCTGTTCAACCTTTTTAGGAGACTTTGAGCCCGTTTCTATTAAAATGGCAAAGGATCAAAATCTTTCTCTTAATCCAGCAAAAATTTCCGGATTATGCGGCAGATTGATGTGTTGCTTGAAGTACGAAAATGATGATTATGAAACGGCGAAGCGTGAATTACCGGATATTGGACAAGCTATTAAAACCCCGTATGGTAGAGGAAAGGTAGTTGGGTTAAACATCCTTGAGAGACTCATTCAAATCGAAATTCCTGAAAAGGATCGTGTAGTGGAATATACTTTAGATGAACTAATAGAAGAAGGAATATTAGCGCAGATGCCATAGAATAATGGGGTGATTAGGCGTGAATAACAGACAAATATTTGATCAGGTATCGGATATGGAAAAACAAATTGGCGAATTATATGAACAGCTTGGTGATTTAAAAGGACGATTAAGTGATGTATTGGAAGAAAACCATCGGCTCTCCATGGAAAATCACAATTTGCGAAATCACCTAGATCAACATACAGAAAAAAGTAAAGTAGAACAATCCAGTGATAATCCTTCCAAGAAAAGCTTTCCAAGTGAAGGATATGATAATTTAGCCAGGCTATATGAGGAAGGCTTCCATATTTGTAATCTGGAATTCGGCAGTCCAAGAAGAAACGCAGATTGCATGTTCTGTCTTGATTTCTTAAATAAAACAAAGTAGGTTAAGTAAGGAGCTGTCTCAGGGAATTTGAGACAGCTTCTTTATTAGCAGATGTAAAAAGCATCCAAATTTGACAAAGAGAGCCTCTAAGAAAGGGATTACGTTATGGTACAATTAATTGGTGATGAACGCTTCGACTACTTATTAGCAGATGAAAGTATGAAGATTATTCAAAGTCCATCTGCTTTTTCATTCTCATTGGATGCTGTATTACTTGCACATTTTGCCTATGTCCCTAAAAAAAGGGGAACCATTTTGGATTTGTGTACGGGTAATGGTGTCATTCCACTATTGCTAGCAAAAAGAACAAAAGCTAACATTACCGGTGTGGAAATTCAGGAGCGAATTTTCGATATGGCCAAACGAAATATAGAACTTAACCGATTAGCAGATCAACTATCGATCATTCATGGTGATTTAAAAGAAATGCAACCGATTTTAGGGCAAAGCAGTTTTGATGTAGTGACATGCAATCCACCTTATTTTAAAACACCTTCAAAGAACGAGTATAATCATAATGACTATTTAACAATTGCACGACATGAAGTTCTTTGTACATTGGAGGATGTTGTGAGAGCATGTAAGTTACATGTGCGGCCAGGTGGAAAAGTAGCGATCGTTCATCGACCGGGAAGGCTGATTGATATTATCGAGCTATTTCGGAAATACAAGCTTGAGCCAAAACGTCTTCAGTTTGTTTATCCGAAACAAGGGAAAGATGCTAATATGTTATTAGTGGAAGGAATTCGCGATGGTAAAGCAGATTTGAAGATTTTAGCTCCATTATACATTTATAATGAAGATGGAACATACACAAACGAAGCAGAGGATATAATATATGACAGATCATGAGCATATTGTTTATATGTTAAAATGCAAGGATAATTCACTTTATACAGGATATACCAATGATTTAGAATATCGGCTTAAGCTGCATAAAGAAGGAAAAGGAGCAAAATATACACGGGGACGAGGTCCGTTTCAGGTGGTATATATTGAAAAATTTCCAACCAAGGAAAAGGCGATGCAACAGGAATATAAGATCAAACAACTAAACCGTAAAGAAAAGCTTCAGCTCATTCGGGACAAGTTGAAAGAAGTGATGCAATATGAAAATACAAAAGAGCTTTGATAATCATTCCCAGGGTATTCTATATGTTGTTCCTACCCCAATTGGAAATCTTGAGGATATTACGTATCGGGCCTTAAAAACACTTAAGTCTGTAACGATTATTGCCGCAGAAGACACGAGGAATACAAAGAAGCTGCTCCATCATTTTGAAATAGCCACCCCACTAATTAGCTATCATGAGCATAGTAAGGTTTCCCGAGCGGAGCAATTACTTTTTCGAATAGGAAATGGTGAATCGATTGCGATTGTGAGTGATGCAGGAATGCCTGCAATATCCGATCCAGGGTATGAGTTGGTTCGAGCAGCAATTGAAAGAGAGTTATCTGTAGTTGTTTTACCTGGTGCAAATGCTGCTGTTTGTGCATTGGTTGGCTCAGGACTGCCAACGGATGAATTTTACTTTTATGGGTTTTTGCCTAGAAAAAGGCGTGATAAAGAAGAAGAGATCGAACGATTGATGAACATCAAGGCAAGCCTTCTTTTTTATGAATCTCCGTATCGGATCAAGGAAACATTAAAGACGATGTATGAAAAAATGGGTTCGAGGCAAATCGTGATTGCTCGGGAATTAACAAAACGCTTTGAGGAATATGTGCGTGGAACGATAGAAGAACTTATTGCCTGGACTGATGCGCAGGAATTAAAAGGAGAATTTTGCATCATTGTCGAAGGGGATTCTTCTGCTGGAAGTGATGAAGATACGTCTTTATGGTGGAGTAATTTATCTATGCTGGATCATGTGAATTATTATATAAATGAAAAGGATTTTTCTAGCAAAGAGGCAATTAAGCAGGTTGCTACTGAAAGAAAGCTGCCCAAACGAGAGGTATATCAAACATTTCATATTGATTAAAGCTGTTTTCCAATTTATTCTACTTAGACTTTATCAATGCGGTGGCAAACAATTTGCTTTCCTAAGGTCTTGTGTTAAGCCGCTCAGCTTGTACCTTGCCAGGGGGGGTGCAAGAAAAGATGAAAAAAGAGGGCCGACGTGCAAAGTGCAAGCGTCAGCCGTCTTTGTAACTTATTCTATTTCTTCTTTATGTGAAACTGTCTGTGTATCAAGGCGTGACTGAATCTCTTCCACTAATTGATTTGCACCTTCAGGGCTGAGTACTAACTTGCCATTTGCTAATGCTAAATTTTCATCGGAAGTTATACCAGTAAGCTGGCATGTCATGTTTGGATTATATTTCTTTAAAACAATTTTGTCATTATCTACGAATATCTCCATGGAATCTTTTTCATGGAGATGAAGCGTACGACGCAGTTCAATAGGGATTACTACACGCCCAAGTCTGTCAACTTTTCGCACAATACCAGTAGACTTCATCTTTCTTCCCCCTCAGAATAATAAGAACACCGCTAATAAACTACAGTATCATTCAGTTTTTAAAATAATTTAATAAAAAAATCGCCATATTTCGACATCTGTTTATTTAATAGAATAACAATCAAAGCCTTTCTTGTCAATAATATTTAGCAAAAAATAGAAATAAGTGAGAAAATTTAATGATTTCGGATGAAGATGTATGATGGAAATCTCTATTATTTTGATGTTAAAATATAAATAAAGCTATGTTTTTATGCTAATTATAAAAGATAAGTCAAATGGGAATCATGTTGTAAATAGGATTTGGCAAAATACATAATAATCGCTACAATAGAAATAGTTTTTAATTAATGAGATGAAGGCTCCTGAGGAGGTAAAACAGTGCCAAAAGATGGAAAAACATTTTATATAACAACACCAATTTATTATCCAAGCGGAAAGCTGCATATTGGAAATGCTTATTCAACAATTGCCTGTGACGTTATGGCACGTTACAAAAGAATGGTTGGTTTTGACGTTTTTTACTTAACGGGAAGTGATGAGCATGGGCAGAAAATTGAAAACAAAGCGAACGAATTACAAATTTCGCCACAGGAATATGTTGATGGCATGGCTGAGGGAATGCAAAAGCTATGGAGCATGCTGGAAATCAGCAACGATAAATTCATTCGTACAACAGAAACTACACATAAGAAAGTAGTTGCAGCTATTTTTGAACGTTTTTTGGAGCAGGGTGATATTTATCTTGATGAATATGAAGGCTGGTATTCTATTCCCGATGAAACCTTCTATACAGAAACACAATTAGTTGATGTGGAACGTGATGAAGCTGGAAATGTAATTGCTGGGAAGTCACCGGATAGCGGGCATCCGGTAGAATTGATTAAGGAAGAATCTTATTTCTTTAAAATGAGTAACTATGCGGATCGTTTGTTAAATTATTACGATACGCATCCGGAATTTATTCAACCTGAATCCCGTAAGAAGGAAATGATAAATAATTTCATCAAACCAGGGTTGGAAGATTTAGCTGTTTCCCGTACAGTCTTCTCCTGGGGGATTAAAGTACCAAGTAATCCAAAGCATGTTGTGTATGTGTGGATTGATGCTTTAGCAAATTACATAACAGCACTTGGATACGGGTCAGATGATACAACATTATTTGACAAGTATTGGCCTGCGGACGTTCATATGGTGGGTAAGGAAATTGTACGTTTTCACACCATTTATTGGCCAATCATGTTAATGGCCTTGGATTTGCCATTGCCGAAGAAGATCTTTGGACATGGCTGGTTGTTAATGAAAGATGGAAAGATGTCCAAGTCTAAAGGAAATGTTGTTTATCCAGAAATGCTGGTGGAACGCTACGGTTTAGATGCGTTGCGCTACTATTTGATGCGTGAAGTTTCATTTGGCAGTGATGGTGTCTTTACACCAGAAGATTTTATTTCGCGGATTAATTATGATTTAGCTAACGATCTAGGAAACTTGCTAAACCGTACAGTAGCCATGATAAACAAATATTTTGAAGGTAGAGTTCCAGTATATAATGGAAATGTAACAACATTTGACAAAGATTTAAAACAAACTGCTGAACATACGATTACGGAGTATCAGGAAGAAATGGAGAACATGCAATTCAGTAGTGCGCTAAGCCATATATGGACATTAATTTCACGTGCGAACAAATATATTGATGAATCAGAGCCTTGGAAGCTAGCAAAAGAAGATGCGAAAAAAGACGAATTAGCGAGTGTTATGTACCATCTGGCGGAAAGTCTACGTGTTGCAGCGGCGTTGCTTCAGCCATTTCTAACTCATGCACCGGGTAAAATTTTCACCCAGCTTGGAATCGAGGATGATGCTGCCGGTGATTGGGAAGCTGTTCAGTTTGGCGAGTTCCCGGTAAATGCAAAAGTAGTTGAAAAAGGAACTCCAATCTTTCCGCGATTGGAAAGTGAAGTGGAAGTGACCTATATTAAAGATCAAATGTCCGGTGGTTCTAAGGCGATGGAAGAGGATGCATGGGATCCAACAGAAACAGAGCTGGTTTCTGTGAAGGAAAAGCAAATTAATTATGATGTTTTTGATAAAGTTGAATTAAAAGTCGCAGAAGTTATTGATTGTAGTAAAGTGGAAGGTGCGGATAAACTATTAAGATTCCGTCTGGATGCTGGGGACGAGCGCCATCGTCAAATTCTTTCAGGAATAGCGGAGTGGTATCCAAATCTTGAAGACCTTATTGGTAGGAAAGTTGTCATTGTTGCTAACATGAAACAGCGGAAAATGCGTGGAGAAGTTAGTCAGGGTATGATTCTGTCAGCAGAATATGACGGAAAACTGCAAATCATCGAAGCACCAGCTGATGCTGCAAATGGCTCGGTTATTTCGTAAATAATAATTCAATATAATAAAATACCCTGCTGAAAAATTAAGCGGGGTATTTTAATACTGAAAACCTGTTTTCGCATAGATTGGGATTATACATTGCTCGTCCCACTGAAGTGATTTGCAGGTTCGTCTCATCGAAGTCCTAGCACGTGTCTGAAGATCCTCAGAGTGGTTATGGGGATGAAAGGCTAAAAATGTGTCGTCCAAGGACTGCGCTTGCTTGCCGATTCAAGAACTATTGTCGCAGGCGCCTTCATGACAAGCCACCTGCTAGCCCGAGGCTGTAGCCGTTTCCGCTAAAAAGCAACGGACCGCAGCGGAACATAATCAAGCGCATACGTCGCCTTCGATAGAAACGAAGTATAATAAAAGCAGCTGTAGTTTGATGGGCGAACGTAGGGGCAGTCCGGAGTTTATAAAAAGAGCCTTCTAGAATATGACAAAAAGTCTTTAACTGAAAGGATGATTAATGTGTTATTCGATACACATGTCCATTTAAATGCCGATCAATTTATGGAAGACCGTGATGAAACAATTCAACGTGCATTTAATGTAGGCGTAAATTACATGGTGGTGGTTGGCTTTGATCGTAAAACAATTCCATTGGCAATAGAAATTGCTGAACAAAATGAAACGATATATGCAGCAGTCGGGTGGCATCCCGTTGACGCGATTGATATGACAGCGGAGGATTTAACTTGGATTGAAGACTTAGCTGCCCATCCGAAAGTGGTAGCAATCGGTGAAATGGGCTTGGATTACCATTGGGATAAATCGCATAAGGATATCCAAAAAGAGGTTTTTCGTAAACAAATACGTTTAGCAAAAAAAGTTAACATGCCAATTATTATTCATAATCGTGAAGCTACTGAAGATATTATTGAAATTTTACAGGAGGAAGATGCACAAGCAGTAGGTGGGATTATGCATTGCTATAATGATTCTGCAGACTATGTGCAAGCATGCCTTGATCTGAATTTCTATATCTCACTGGGAGGTCCTGTCACCTTTAAAAATGCTAAAGAGCCAAAAGAGGTTGCTGCCCGAGTTCCTTTAGATCGTTTGTTGGTCGAAACGGATGCACCATTTCTTGCGCCACATCCAAACCGCGGAAAAAGGAATGAACCTGCATATGTAAAACTAGTAGCGGAGAAAATTGCGGAGCTAAGAGATATATCGTTCGAGGAATTAAGCCAAACTACAACAAAAAATGCATGTAGATTATTTGGGATTGGAATATCAGAAATATAAAATAGGTAATATAATGAAATGAAAAAACGATTAAAATAAGTGGTGTTTTACTAGACTGGTTCATATTCCGGTCTTATTTTTTTGGAATTTAATAGACCCAATTAAGTCAAGTATATCAACAGGTTTGGCTGTTTTTGATGTTCTGGAAACGATGAAGAATATTATTTGTAATCTATTTGTAAACGAAACGTAATCGGAATTGCTTTGACTTTACTTTTAACTGTTTATATAATCGGTTTCGTATAAGGGGGCAGGAGCATGCGAAATATTTCAAAGCTATTGCCGGCATCGAAATTGAAGCTGGTTATTTCAAGTATTGGTGTTTTAGCACTTGTCGTATTTTCAGGATTAGTACTCTTTGAATTAACGAAAGCAGAAGTAGTAATCACAGATAATGATGAAAGGCAAACAGTGACAACACACACAGATACGGTTGGAGAATTGCTAGCGGAAGTAGGAATTACCGTTGGCGAGCACGATGACCTATCACATGATTTGGATGCTCAGATCGAAAACGGTATGGAAATTCAGTATGATACAGCAAAGGAAGTTGTTGTGACAATCGATGGTGATAAACAGGTATTTCACACAACAACAGATACCATAGAGGAATTTTTGTCAGAGGAGAACTTATCATTTGCAGCGCGTGATGATATTTCCCACGATAAAACAGAAGCAATTAAGAATGGACTACATATAGAAGTTGCAACAGCATACGAAGTTACAATAAATGATGGTGGTAAAGAGAAGAAGGTTTGGACTACAGGTAGTACGGTAGGGGAACTACTGGATTCCAATCAAATTAAGTTCAATAAAAAACTGGATAAAGTTAAACCAGCCATTGATGAAGAGGTGACTGAGGATACATCCATTACAATTGTCCATGTAGAAAAAGCGACAGAAGAGGTTACAGAAAAAATAGCTTTTAATACAGAAAAGAAAAATGACAGTTCCCTTCTGAAAGGGGAGGAACAGGTTGTTACACAGGGGCAAGAAGGAACGGTTGTAAAGAAATATGAGGTAATCTTTGAAAACAAAAAAGAAGTCAGCCGTGAATTAGTAAGTGAAGAAGTTAAAGAAGATAGTAAGAATCGAGTTATTGCAATTGGTACAAAAGAACCAGTGCAGAAAAAGGAAACTAATTTGGTAACCTTATCAAGTAAGAAGTCTCAGTCAACAAATACAACTAAAAAATCTAGTTCATCTAATTCATCACAGACTTCTTCTGAGTCAAAATCGAGTAGTGAAGTATTTACAATGAGTGCAAGTGCTTTTACAGCTAGCTGCAACGGATGTTCCGGGTTTACAGCTACAGGGATCAATTTAGGAGCTAATCCAAACATGAAAGTAATTGCAGTTGATCCAAGTGTGATTCCTTTAGGATCAAAAGTATGGGTTGAAGGCTATGGGGAAGCAATTGCTGGAGATACCGGCGGACATATTAAAGGCAATCGTATCGATGTTCATGTACCTACAAAAGAAGACGCTTATAATTGGGGAAGAAGGACAGTTACTGTTAAAGTCCTGAATTAATTTGAATTCGGTGCAAATGGTCATATAGGATTAATGCTCTTACCGTGCTATTATGGTAAGAGCATTATTTTTATCTTAATAAAAGTGTAAATTTTTTTGGGAAGTAGTAAAAGCTAAGGCTAGACTTGGTGATATGCCAAGTTTACTAATGGAGGAAATAAGTTGAAAATTAAAGAAATTATTGTTGTCGAAGGACGAGATGATACAGCAAAAATCTACCAGGCTGTTGATGCAGATACAATTGAGACAAATGGTTCTGCAATCAATCAGGAGATTTTAACACAAATAAAGCATGCCAAGGAAAAGCGGGGGGTTATTATTTTTACAGATCCAGATTATCCTGGTGAGCGGATTCGACGTATCGTAGATCAGGCAGTACCTGGCTGTAAGCATGCCTTTTTAACAGAGGATCAAGCAAGAGCAAAGCATCCATATAAAAAAAGTCTCGGTATTGAGCATGCATCTGTTGAAGCAATCAGACGTGCATTGGCGGATGTGTATGAACTTGTTGCTTTAGAGGAAAGTGAGATAAACAAGGAAGATTTGGTAAGCCATGGTCTTATAGGTGGTGCTGGAGCTAGTAAGCGGCGAGAAAAGCTTGGTGAGTTATTACAAATCGGACATACTAATGGAAAACAATTATTAAAACGGCTAACGATGTTTAAGATTACGAAGGAACAATTTGAAGAAGCAGTAAGTAAACTGCAGCAGGAGGAAAATTAAGGATGCCTAAAAAGCATATCGCTACTCCAACGCGTACAAAGGAGATTTTGGCAAAATATAAATTTTCATTTAAAAAAAGCTTAGGTCAAAATTTCCTGATTGATGTAAATACTCTTGAAAATATTATTAAACATGCAGGAATTGGTAAGGGTACCGGAGCAATAGAAATTGGACCAGGGATTGGTGCATTGACGGAGCAGCTGGCAATTCATGCAAACAAGGTTATTGCCTATGAAATCGATCAACGTTTATTGCCAATTTTGCAAGATACACTTGAGGATTATTCCAACATTGAAATAATACACCGGGATATTCTGGAAGCAGATGTAGGAGAAGCTATAAATATGAATTTTCGATCTGGGCAACCAGTGCGTATTGTGGCTAATTTACCATATTATATTACTACTCCTATTTTAATGAAGTTATTACGTGAAAGGCTGCCTGTTGAAAGTATTACTGTTATGATCCAAAAAGAGGTTGCGGAGCGAATGGCAGCCAAACCAAATAGTAAGAGTTACGGTTCATTAACAATTGCAGTGCAGTACTATACACATGCAGAAGTTGTCATGAATGTACCTAAAAGTGTATTCATGCCACAGCCGAACGTTGATTCAAGTATTTTACAATTGGTTACAAGGGAAAAACCGCCAGTTCATGTTGAAAATGAAGATTATTTTTTTACTATTGTACAAGCGTGCTTTGCACAACGCAGGAAGACGCTGAGGAATAATTTAACAAGCCACTTTAAAGGGACATATGATAAAGAAACAGTAACAAAAATTCTGGATGATATTGGCATTGATGGCATAAGGCGTGGAGAATCACTGGATATGGAGGAGTTCGCACGTTTAGCAAATACTTTTTATCATGCGGCTAATTAATAAAGGAGCTATTGCCTTAGAAAAGGCAATAGCTCCTTTATTTTACGATAGTGAGTTTTAGCTGGGAAGTATCTCGACGTAGAAAAATTTTCAATGTCTCAAGGTATAAGGAGATAGTTGCTAAAGAACGAGTGAATCTGAATTTCTCTAAAGGTCAGATGGAACAGATAGGCATCCACCCTCATAGTCTATAGGAGGAATGCTCGAATGAAGGCTGTGAGGTGAATGTATGAGCTTTTCAAAAGGAGAATTAGTTACTCGGAAATCATATCGGCATGATGTGTTATTTCGAGTTGCATCGATAAAAAATGATATCGTTAATTTATTTGGTGAGGATATTCGTTTGGAGGCAGATGCTCCCACCACTGATCTTGTTTGTGTGCAAGCTAGGGAGTTAGAAAAGATTCGCCAAAAGGGAAAGGAACAAGAGGATTTCTCCTATCGTTTATTCAGACAGGATTATCAGTTAATGAAAGAAAAAAGAGTGTATCAATCAACCGATGGATATCATCATACATCTCAGTTTTTTCAATTACCTGCAAAAGTACTTCATCTTGATGGAGACCAAACCTATTTACAAAAGTGTATTCAGTTATACCAGCGAGTTGGTTTGCAGGTTCATGGTATTCACTTACATGAAAAAGACATGCCACTTGAGATCGGCTACTTAATGGAAAAAATCCAACCAGATATTATTGTAATTACAGGGCATGATGCTTATTTAAAAAATAAAGGTGTCAAAAGTGATCTTCGTTCATATAGGCATTCCAAGTATTTTGCTGAAACGGTTCGGGAAGCCAGAAACATAAATCCGCATCTGGATCAGCTAGTTATATTTGCAGGGGCATGTCAATCTCATTTTGAATCACTTATACGTGCTGGAGCTAATTTTGCAAGCTCACCACACAGAATTAATATCCATGCACTTGATCCTGTTTATATTGCAGCAAAGATTGCGTATACATCTTTCATGGATAAAGTAAGTGTTTGGGATGCACTGCGAAATACATTGTCTGGTGAAAAAGGAATGGGTGGGGTGGAAACGAGGGGTTTATTGCGCACTGGTATGCCATATCTGGAGGAGGACTTTAGTGAATAAATAGCATTGTATCTCTTTTATTTGCGGGAGGCAGGATTTATTATTTTATGTTTTGTGAGAGGCGTTCTCTATGATGGTTTGCATCTTATTTGGCTTCGTTTTGTCGTAGAGAAGCACTCTCTTCCCCCGTAAAGACTAAATTCAGCTTCGTTAGGTAGTAGAGAGTCGTTTACTCCGCCTGTTTGGACTACTTTTAAGCTCGTTTGGTTTTAGTCTTAGAGCGTGGTTCAATTGGTGAGACGAACAGTACACAATCTTAATTTTTGAAGAAATAAAGAACAAACAATACATATTTTGTTAACATTTACAAATAATAAATTTGCATAAGTAAAAATTACTGTTGACATGAAAAACAGTATCCTGTTATAATATTAAGTTTCATTTGACTATTGAACAAGCCTGTGGTATCATAAATACAGTGAGGTGGAGTGTAGTGGCTAAAACATTAATCGAAATTAAGCAAGGTCTTGAAGGTCACGTTGGAAAACGGTTGAAATTAAAAGCCAATGGTGGAAGAAGGAAAACGATTATACGATCCGGAGTATTAGCAGAAACGTATCCTTCTGTTTTTATAGTTGAGCTGGATCAAGACGAAAATGCATTCGAACGTGTTTCATACAGCTATGCAGACGTATTAACAGAAACTGTAGAATTAAATTTTGCAGATGAAAGAACAGTGGCAGCAATTCTTGAGCAGTAGACAATTAAAAGTCTATTGCTTTTATTTTTAGCAAAATAGTTATGGAATTCTACTTTTCGTCGATTTCTTCCAATTCCATCTTCTAATCTCTGATATCTGGCATCTGGACAGACGAGGCGTGTGCCGAGTTTTTTCAGATGCCTGAAATATCCTTTTTTACATATAAATAACTGTTTTTTTATCTTATTTATCGTACAGACTAAGAATGTCGTAAGAACTGATAACAGAAAGGGGTTGTTCTTTCATGGGTAGACGTCGTGGGATCATGTCAGACCATTTGAAAGAAGAGATAGCCAAAGAGTTAGGATTTTACGACACTGTACAACAAGAAGGCTGGGGCGGCATCAAAGCAAGAGATGCCGGGAATATGGTGAAGCGAGCAATCGAAATGGCCGAGCAGAACATGAACCAAAAAGACAAACTCTAGATGGGTTTGTCTTTTTGGTTTTTAGGGTGTTTGTGGAACTATATCGCCAGGAGCGCGGGGATATCACCCGGAGCGAGAAAATATCGCCCGGAGCGAGAGGATATCGCCCGGAGAATGAAAATATCGTCCGGATCGAGAGGATATCCCCCGGAGAATGAAAATATCGCCCGGAGAATGAAAATATCGTCCGGAGCGAGAGGATATCCCCCGGAGAATGAAAATATCGCCCGGAGAATGAAAATATCGTCCGGATCGAGAGGATATCCCCCGGAGAACGAAAATATCCCCCGGAGAATGAAAATATCGTCCGGATCGAGAGGATATCGCCCGGGGAACGAATATATCGCCCGGATCGAGAGGATATCGCCCGGAGAATGAAAATATCGTCCGGATCGAGAGGATATCGCCCGGAGAATGAAAATATCGTCCGGATCGAGAGGATATCGCCCGGAGAACGAAAATATCGCCCGGAGCGGGAAAATATCGCCCGGAGAATGAAAATATCGTCCGGATCGAGAGGATATCGCCCGGAGAATGAAAATATCGTCCGGATCGAGAGGATATCGCCCGGAGAATGAAAATATCGCCCGGATCGAGAGGATATCGCCCGGAGAACGAAAATATCGTCCGGAGCGGGAGGATATCGCCCGGATCGAGAGGATATCGCCCGGAGAATGAAAATATCGTCCGGATCGAGAGGATATCGCCCGGAGAACGAAAATATCGCCCGGAGCGGGAGGATATCGCCCGGAGAACGAAAATATCGTCCGGAGCGGGAGGATATCGCCCGGAGAACGAAAATATCGTCCGGATCGAGAGGATATCGCCCGGAGAACGAAAATATCGTCCGGATCGAGAGGATATCGCCCGGAGAACGAAAATATCGCCCGGATCGAGGGGATATCGCCCGGAGAATGAAAATATCGTCCGGATCGGGAAAATATCCCCCGGATCGAGAGGATATCGTCAACAGCTCCGTGTGATTTGTCCAGCTCTAAACTGCCGTCATAAGCAATGGATACTTCATACATAAAAACCCATGCGTCTTCGATCCCTTGCCTCCGCTTCTTAGCAGTCGCCATCATCTTTCGATATATGTTACAATTTGTTTATCTTTTTAAGTTCGTGAAAAGTGGGTGACGTTGATGGCACTTTATGAGAAGGCGCCAGCAAAGATAAACTTGGCTCTGGATGTGCTGAGTAAACGTGATGATGGGTATCACAATGTGGAAATGCTAATGACAACTATCGATTTAGCAGATCGTATTAAACTAAACTCCTTAGAGCAGGATCATATTGGAATTTCTATAGAAAGTAGATATGTGCCAAGTGATGAACGGAATTTGGCATATAAGGCTGCTGCAGCATTTAAAAATAAATATGGGATAACTACAGGTGTCCATATTACGATTGAAAAAAATATCCCAGTCTCTGCAGGGCTTGGTGGTGGAAGTTCAGATGCTGCTGCTGTATTGCGAGGGTTAAATCGATTATGGTCCTTGGATATACCAATGGACGAACTAGCAGAATTAGGAGCCACTATTGGTTCAGATGTTCCCTTTTGTGTATATGGGAATACAGGAATTGCAAAAGGGCGTGGAGAAAGAGTAGAGAAGTTAGTTTCACCTCCGCCGTGTTGGGTTGTGTTAGCAAAACCTGATATTGGGGTTTCTACAAGAACAATTTTTCAACGAATCAACCTAGAGAAGCTTGCACATCCAAATACAGCTGAAATTATCGATGCCCTAATAAATCAAGACTTTAAGCGAATGTGTGCTAACATCGGAAATGCATTGGAAGAAATCACACTTCATGTTTATCCGGAAGTACAGCGGATAAAAAACGCCATGATATTGGCAGGGGCATCAGGAGTTCTTATGAGTGGAAGTGGACCTACTGTGTATAGTTTAATTGAGCATTATAGTAAAGCAAAGCGTATTTATAATGGAATGCGCGGTTTTTGCCAGGAAGTGTATCTGGTTCGTCTGCTAGGTTAATTATTGCCTAAAAGCATATAATGATGGTATATTTAAATGTAAATATTCGGTTTTGAGGTGTAGGAATGAAAAGAAGTAATCGACTAGTTGCATTGACAAATTTTTTTCTTGAAAATCCATGGGAACATAAACAATTACCGTATTTCGTAACGTTATTAAATACAACTAAAGCTTCTGTAAGTGAAGACCTGGATATTATAAATTCAGTTTTTCAAAATGAGGGATTAGGCTATTTGAAAAGAGTTACTGGAGCCGCTGGTGGGGTTAAGTATATTCCCGATTTTTCCCGTGAAAAAAGTGAACAATTTATCGAAGAATTATGCCAGATGTTAGAGGATCCTGTTCGAATTCTCCCGGGCGGATATCTTTATATAAGTGATATATTGGGCGACCCAAAAAAGACTAGAGAAATAGGCCGGGTATTTGCGTCAACATTTTCTAATTTGGATATTGATGTTGTGGTTACCGTTGCTACTAAAGGAATTCCATTAGCCTATGCTGTTGCCTCATTTCTTAATGTACCTGTTGTAATTGTTCGTAGAGATCCTAAAGTAACGGAGGGGTCTTCTGTGAGCATTAATTATGTTTCTGGTTCAACACGAAGGATTCAAACGATGGTTCTTCCAAAGCGGAGTTTGCAGGAAGGTGCTAATGTTTGTATTATTGATGATTTTATGAAAGCCGGTGGAACCATTACCGGTATGGTTAATTTATTGGCTGAATTTAATGCAAATGTAAAAGCAATTGGTGTGCTGGCTGAAGCAGACGATGAAGAAGAGGAACGTGTTGTGGAAAATTATACATCGTTAGTAAAAATATCAAATGTTGATATAAAACAGAAATATATTAAAGTTAATCCAGGGAACTTTTCTATGGGAAATTAGAGAAATCTGAACTGTTTTTAAATTAAATACCCCTTTTCCTCTATACATCCTAAAACTTTTTAAATTTTTTTTGCAATTTAGCAGGAATTTAAATAGTTTTGTTGAACTATTAAGATAAGTTCAAAAGGGAAAAGGTGGTGAAACATCATGGAAGTAACTGACGTAAGATTACGCCGCGTTAATACAGAAGGAAGAATGCGAGCAATTGCTTCGATTACTTTGGATCAGGAATTTGTTGTCCATGATATTCGTGTTATTGACGGGAACAATGGACTATTTGTGGCAATGCCATCCAAGCGTACTCCGGATGGTGAATTCAGGGATATTGCACATCCGATAAATTCCGGTACCCGTGCAAAGATCCAGGATGCTGTATTAAAAGAATACCGCCGTGCAGGTGAAGCTAGAGTGGAATATGAAGAAGCTGGAGCTTCCTAAATCTCGGGTCAACTAAGAGGTCTAATCAACTAATGATTAGCCTTCTTTTTTTAAGAAGTAAGAAAGTATAGACGAAATTGGCTCTTTCGTCAATTTCTTCCAATCTGACTTTTGATTTCTGACCTCTAGAAGGACGCTTTAGCTTTTTACTACTAATTGGAAGTAATATCTTAGACTTCCCACTAAATTATACCTAGGTTGGAATATTAATTCTTAGGCACTTATAACCTGGATTCCCGAAAAAAACACTATTTTATAACGAGGAATGTGATTATAAAGGGATTTACACATATAAATCCTCGTTACATATATTTTTGTATAACGAGGTGAGAATGTTGTAATATCGGCAATTGTAGACTACCTCGTTATAAATTCCGGGAATCCAGATTATAAAGGTTCTTTCCACCTTTTGGTCATTTTACCAATGTAGTGACTGCGCCAAAGCTGTATCAATGGATTATAAACATAGCTCCTACCATTTTACTTGTTTTCTAAATAGACAAGAGGTATGATCACGTCTCTCATTCATAGGTATAATTATACCTATGAATACCTAAATGCTAATGATTAATTTAGCTTAAAACCTTGGTGTCAAAGTGTTTATACGAAATCCTTGGTATAATTCTTCGGGAGAGCAGGTAATATCTTAGACTTCTAACTGTTGAAATCCTTTGCCTTTTAAGATATATTTTATAATGGATAAATAGAAATTATGGAGGTTTCCTTATGACGAAACGGTATGCTGTTATTTTAGCAGCAGGGCAAGGGACAAGGATGAAGTCCAAACTCTATAAAGTACTTCATCCAGTAGCTGGGCGACCGATGGTACAACATGTGATTGATCAGATAAAAGCAGTACAATTAGATAAAATCGTTACTGTTGTTGGCTTTGGTGCTGATAAAGTAATTGAACATATAGGGGACGTGAGTGAGTACGTTACCCAGGAAGAACAATTAGGAACAGGGCATGCTGTAATCCAAGCGGAAAACCTGTTGAAGGATAAAGACGGAATAACAATTGTCGTATGTGGTGATACACCGTTAATCACAAGTGATACGTATCAAGCGCTGTTTGATTATCATGAAAAAAGTGGGGCAAAAGCAACCGTTTTAACTGCAAAAGCTCCGAACCCGAGCGGATATGGAAGGGTTATTCGCAATGAATCAAATGAAGTAGAAAGAATTGTAGAACATAAAGACGCTAGTGAAAGTGAACTGCTTGTTGATGAGATTAATACCGGCACCTATTGTTTTGATAATCGGGCACTGTTTACAGCATTACAAAACGTATCAAATGATAATGCACAAGGTGAGTACTATTTACCTGATGTTATTGAGATTTTGCGTAATCAATCGGAAAAGGTCAGTGCTTTTTTAACACCGGAATTTGAAGAAACATTAGGCGTTAATGACAGAATGGCGTTAGCACAGGCGGAAAAAATTATGAAAAACCGCATTAATGAAAAGCATATGCGCAGTGGAGTATCCATTATTGATCCGGAACATACATATATTGATCCGGATGTTGTAATTGATCCGGATGTTGTAATCCATCCAGGAACAATTATAAAAGGGAATTCTACAATTAAAACAAATGCAGAGATAGGACCCCATAGCGAAATTTCAAATTGTTATATTGGGGAAGCAACTGTAATTAAACAAAGTGTTGCAAATGACAGTAAAATTGGCGAACGCGTGAAAATTGGGCCGTTTGCTCATATTCGACCAGAATCTCAGGTCGGCAATGAAGCTAAAATAGGAAACTTTGTAGAAATTAAAAAGACAGAATTAGGCGATAAGAGTAAGGTTTCTCATTTAAGTTACATTGGAGATGCACAAATTGGAAGCAATGTTAATGTCGGTTGTGGTACAATTACAGTGAACTATGATGGAAAAAATAAATTTTTAACAACAATTGAAGATGATGCATTTATCGGGTGCAACTCCAATTTAATTGCACCAGTAACAGTAGGTAGGGGCTCATATATTGCTGCGGGATCGACCATTACAAAAGATGTTCCTGAAGATTCTCTATCTGTTGCAAGGGCAAGACAAACGAATAAAGAAGGATATGCTATAAAACTAAAAAATCGACAAAAAGACTAACGGAGGGTTTTTCTCATGGTATCTAACTACAAAGATCCATCTTTGAAAGTATTCACATTAAATTCCAATCGGAAGTTAGCGGAAGATATTGCGACACATATTGGAACAGATTTAGGTGAATGTACGGTAAAGCAATTTAGTGATGGCGAAATTCAGATTAATATTGAAGAAAGCATTCGTGGTTGTGATGTATATGTCGTGCAATCCACATGTCCACCAGTTAATGAGCACATCATGGAATTACTAATTATGATTGATGCATTGAAGCGTGCTTCTGCCAGATCCATAAATATAGTTATGCCGTACTATGGATATGCCAGACAAGATAGAAAAGCCCGTGCACGTGAGCCAATCACATCAAAATTAATCGCAGACTTATTAGAGACTGCAGGAGCATCTCGTGTCATTACATTGGATTTACATGCTCCGCAAATTCAAGGGTTTTTTAATATACCAATAGATCATTTACAGGGTGTACCAATTCTATCCAATTACTTTGAAGAAAAAGACCTTGAAGATGTTATCATTGTTTCCCCAGACCATGGTGGGGTAACTCGGGCACGTAAAATGGCAGACCGCCTTAAAGCTCCGATTGGTATTATTGATAAACGCAGACCGCGCCCAAATGTAGCAGAGGTTATGAATATTGTTGGTAATATCGAAGGGAAGACTGCAATCCTGATTGATGATATAATTGATACAGCTGGAACGATTACATTAGCAGCAAATGCACTTATTGAAAATGGTGCTAAGGAAGTTTTTGCATGCTGTACACATCCAGTACTATCAGGTCCAGCAATCGAAAGAATTGAACATTCAAAAATCAAGGAACTGGTTACTACCAATTCTATTCCTCTTTCAGAAGAAAGACAAAGTGACAAAATAACAGAATTATCTGTGGCTCCACTTATTGGAGAAGCGATCATTCGAGTACATGAATTACAATCTGTAAGCGTCCTGTTCGACTAAAGTGTTTAGCTAACTTGTAAGATGGGTATAAATAGTAGGAGTGTTTTTACTAACTTCATGAGTACACAAAGTTCAAAGAGATAAAACTTACTTAACTAAGAAAGTTTCAAATAATTTGGAGGGTGATGAACATGGCAGTTAAATTAAAAGCAACAAAACGAGAAGATCTTACAAAATCTGCAACGAAACAAATTAGAAATAATGGAAGAGTACCAGCTGTTATTTATGGAAAGGCAAAGGATTCTAAATCAATTTCTGTAGATAATATAGAGTTAGTAAAGACAGTCCGCGATGAAGGTAGAAATGCAATTATTTCCCTGGGTGTTGAAAATGAAAGTCCAGTAGATGTAATGCTACATGAATATCAAATGGATCCAATTAAGGACGAGCTTATTCATGCAGACTTTTATATTATTAATATGTCTGAGGAGATGGATGTAGAAGTACCACTTCGACTTGAAGGTGAAGCACAAGGATCAAAAGATGGTGGCGTATTACAGCAGCCATTATATGAGTTACAGGTTCGTGCAAAACCCGGAAATATTCCCGATGAAATTACAGTTGATATAAGTTCATTGAATATAGGTGAAAGTATTGCGATTGTTGATTTGCCAAAAGCAACCAGCTATGAATTATTAGATGAGGATGAAACGACAATTGCTACCATCCTCCCACCGGATACGCTTGAAGATGTTGAAGAAGCTCCTGATGAAAATGCAGAGCCTGAATTAGTAGATGCTGAAAAAGAAGACGAATAATAAAAAATAACGGATAAAAATATATAAAAATAGAACCCCTCCTTTAAGAAAGTAGAAGAATAAAACAATTCTTATAGGGGGGATTGTTCTATTGGAACTGAAAACTTGCGGGTCGATAGGACAGTATCTCCTATTTAAAGTAATCCCATTCACCTAAGTATATGAGATGCGAAACAGTTCGTAGCGATCCCCTACATATAGGAAGCATTATATATCAATTGTGAGGATATATCTTTATAAAAAGAGTCAAAAGTATAAATTAAAAGGAAGAAGTATATATGAAATGTATTGTTGGATTAGGAAACCCAGGTAGAAAATACAAAGATACTCGTCATAATATTGGCTTTATGGTCATAGATGAATTATTAGAACGTCATCAATGGGATTTGACTAAGTCTAAGTTTAAAGGTAAGTATGCAATTGAACATGCTCAAGGGGAAAAGGTTATTTTACTCAAGCCCGAAACGTATATGAACCTTTCTGGTGAATCTATCCGACCGTTAATGGATTATTATAATGTAGCTGCAGAAGATGTGCTTATCATTTATGATGATTTAGATCTCCCAACAGGGAAGATTCGTTTACGGCAAAAAGGCGGTCATGGTGGCCATAATGGGATAAGATCGATAATTGATCATATAGGTTCAGAAGAATTTAAACGGCTTCGCATCGGTGTCGGCAGGCCAAGTACACCAATTTCTGTCATTGATCATGTCCTTGGATCCTTTTCAAAGGAACAACAGGAAGCTGTTCAAATGAGCATTAAAAAGTCAGCAGATGCATGCGAATCCTGGCTGCAGCATTCATTTTTGGAAGTTATGAATGAATATAATAATTAATGTAATACATTATTAATTTATCACGCATTAACGGGCTGTAATACCCCCACCTCCAAGCGTGAGAAATCCCAAACGTGAAGGTGGGGGAGGAAGGGAAATCCTTACTGAATGAAGTTTCACTTTATCTATTTTGCTCGCCTGTATAACATCGTAACTTTTCGGATAAACTTTAGAAGACAACCTGGTTTTATTCGAGGAGGTTTTTGTATGTCTATTGTCTATAAATGCAGACATTGTGGGCAAATTATTGGAAAGCTGGAACAACAAATGGTTGATACGTCCATGCTGGGATTTGATCAATTAACAGTAAAGGAAAAAGAAGAAATGATAAAGTACCAGGATAATGGAGATGTTCAGGTTCAAGCAATTTGTGAAAACTGTGAAGAAACATTAGGACGTCATCCACACTATCATGAGTTGGATTATTTTATACAATAGAATAGTGATAAAAGCTTTGGCGAATAGCCAAGGCGTTTTTGCGCTTTATGTTTGCAATTTTATGCGGGGGTTTAAACATGAAAGGTATTAATAATTATTTACAATCAAAGGAAGATATACAATCGATTCTTAGTGGTCTCTCCAGTGGAATGGAGGAACAGCTTGTTGCAGGTCTGTCCGGTTCAGCAAGAAGTCTGCTTGTTTCTATCATTAATGAATCGATGAATAAACCGATTCTTCTCATTACACATCAGTTAGTCCAAGCTCAGCAGCTACATGATGATCTATCGGAATTAATAGGTGAAAAGGATGTTCATCTATACCCTGTTAATGAACTAATAGCCTCTGAAATTGCAATTGCCAGCCCAGAGCTAAGAAGTCAGCGGATAGAATCATTAACAGCATGGTCAAAAAAAAAATCCGGAATATTAATCGCTCCTGTGGCAGCATTAAAACGAATTTTGCCTCCACCAAGCTATTGGAGTAAGTATCAGTTACGGTTTACAATTGAAGAAGAAATTGATATTGATCATTACTTAGCATCGTTAATTAATATGGGATATGAACGAGCTTCGATGGTAACAACCCCTGGCGAATTTAGCAGACGTGGTGGAATAATAGATATTTACCCAATAACGGAAGCATATCCGATACGCATTGAATTATTTGATGAAGAAATAGATTCAATACGTTATTTTGATGCAGAAACGCAACGTTCATTAGATAAAATACAGGGCATAATGATTGGACCTGCGACAGAGTTATTGTTAACAGAAAAGGATATGGTAACGGCAGCAGATCGGATGGAAGAAGCGTTGGCTGATACATTGAAACGGATGAATTCATCGGAGGCTAAAGAGAAGTTAATTGAAGCTATGGAACATGATATAGGCCGTATGAAAAATTCACAATATTTTCAGGAAATGTATAAATATATTGGCTTTCTTTATAAAAATCCTGCTAGTTTGTTAGATTACTTACCTTCAAATGGTTTAATTATCTTAGACGAGATGAGTAGAATTCAAGAAACAGCAATAAATTTGGATACAGAAGAAGCGGAATGGTATACAAGTCTTTTGGAATCGAATCGAATGGTGAGAAACAGTAGATTTTCATTTGGCTGGAACCAAGTTTGGGACAATATGCAGCAACAACGTCTTTATATGTCTCTATTTTTACGCCATATACCGAATACACAGCCGCAAAATATTATTGATCTTTCCACAAGAGCCATGCAAGAGTTCCATGGGCAAATGCATCTGTTTAAAAATGAACTAAAACGCTGGAAAAAAGGTGATTTTTCGGTTGTTATATTAGCACCGAGTGAAAAGCGGGCAGAAAAAATTCACTCTATCTTTTTGGATTATGATATCGAAGCAGCTATTACAAGCGAGCTGAAGCTACCTGTACGAAAACCGATAATTGCTGTGGGAAACATTAATAATGGTATTGAACTGCCACTGCATAAACTGGTGCTGATCACGGAAAATGAACTTTTTAAGAAGCGAACAAAACGTCCAAGAAGAAAGCAGAAAATAACGAATGCAGAACGAATTAAAAACTATCAGGAATTAAAAATTGGCGATTATGTTGTTCATGCAAACCACGGGGTTGGCAGGTATTTAGGGGTTGAAACCCTGGAAGTTAAGGATATGCATAAAGATTATATGCTAATCAAATATTCAGGTGATGATAAGCTATTCGTTCCAATTGACCAGATGGATTTGGTTCAAAAGTTCGTTGGTTCAGAAGGAAATGAGCCAAAGCTATATAAACTTGGCGGGACGGAATGGACAAAAGTAAAACGGAAAGTCCAATCATCTGTTGAGGATATTGCTGATGACTTAATTAAGTTATATGCGGAAAGAGAAGCCCAAAAAGGGTATGCCTTTTCTAAGGATACAGAAATGCAGCACGAATTTGAAGCTTCCTTTCCCTACCAGGAAACAGAAGATCAACTTCGCTGTATTGAAGAAATCAAGCAGGATATGGAAAAAGAACGCCCGATGGACCGACTGCTTTGTGGAGATGTTGGTTATGGTAAAACAGAAGTTGCTATACGGGCAGCATTTAAAGCTATTGCTGACGGAAAGCAGGTTGCTATTTTAGTACCAACCACCATTTTAGCACAGCAACATTATGAGACAGTACGGGAGAGATTCCAGGATCATGCGATAAATATTGGTCTATTAAGCAGATTCCGTACAAAGAAACAACAAAAAGATACACTCAAAAACCTAAAGAGGGGCACAATTGATATAGTTATAGGTACACATCGGATTTTATCAAAGGATGTGGAGTACCGTGATTTAGGTTTGCTTGTAGTTGATGAGGAACAGCGCTTTGGGGTAAAACATAAAGAAAAAATCAAGCAGTTGAAAACAAATGTTGATGTATTAACGTTAACCGCAACACCAATACCAAGAACATTGCACATGTCGATGCTTGGGGTTCGTGATTTATCCGTCATCGAAACACCGCCGGAAAACCGTTTTCCAATTCAAACCTATGTTATGGAATACAATCCTATTTTTGTAAGAGAAGCTATTGAGCGGGAAATGGCTCGTGGTGGGCAAGTATTTTTCTTGTATAACAGGATAGAAAACATTGATAAAGTTGCCCGTGATTTAGGCATGCTGGTTGATGATGCTAAAATCGCTGTTGCCCATGGACGAATGAATGAAGCAGAATTGGAAAATGTGATATTTGCCTTTTTGGAAGGGGAATATGACGTATTGGTAAGTACAACAATTATTGAAACTGGTGTAGATATACCCAATGTAAATACATTGATTGTAAATGATGCTGACCGTATGGGCTTGAGTCAGCTTTATCAGTTAAGAGGAAGAGTCGGTCGTTCAAACCGTGTAGCATATGCTTATTTCACCTATCAAAGAGATAAAGTATTAGCAGAAGTAGCTGAAAAACGGCTTCAGGCAATTAAAGAGTTTACAGAACTCGGTTCCGGCTTTAAAATCGCAATGCGTGATTTATCGATACGTGGTACTGGCAATTTACTTGGAGCACAGCAGCACGGCTTTATTGAATCTGTCGGTTTTGATATGTATTCCCAAATGCTGAAGGATACGATTGATGCACGTAAGGCTGGGAAGGATATTGAGGATATCACCCCATTTGAGCCAGAGCTTTCATTGAATATAGATGCATATATTCCAGAGTCTTATATAAAGGATGAGAAACAAAAGGTTGATATATATAAACAATTTCAAACGATAACGTCGTCCGATGATTTAACTGATTTAAAGGATGAGCTAATCGACCGATTTGGTAATTACCCAGAAAAAGTCGAAAATTTATTTACGGTATCCTTACTGAAAATGTATGCCATAAAGGAACGGGTCGAATCGATTACGGAAAAGAATAAAAAAATTGAATTACTTGTGGATGAGAATCGCAGCCAGCAAATTGATGGTTCAAAGCTTTTTGATCTGGCAAATGACTTTGGACGTGGTGTTCAACTGGGTACAGAAAATACTAAATTGAAAATAACCATTAAGTGCTCCAGTGAAACAGCGCATGAGCGTTATGAAATCGTGGCAAATTTTATGAAAAGACTGGATAAAGTCGATCGAAATAGTTGATCTAGTGAAAGTGCTTTCCTTTCCAGACTATGATTGCAGAACAAGGAAACCCGAATAGATAAAAGCAAATGACTCCTTCGTTCCTGTCTGTCAATTTACGGAAAAAAATTAGCAGTAAATGTATAGTTCTCATGAGATGAATCATACTAAAAACACAACTGGTGATTATTACACTTTTAGAGAGTATTTAGAAAGTGCATGCATCAATAACAATCATCATAAGAAAGTGAGGCTACTTAGTATGAAAGCAACAGGAATTGTACGTCGTATTGATGATCTAGGTAGAGTAGTTATCCCAAAGGAAATTAGAAGGACGTTGCGCATCCGTGAAGGGGATCCATTGGAAATTTTTGTAGACAGAGAAGGGGAAGTAATTTTAAAAAAATATTCGCCAATTAATGAGTTGGGACATTTTGCTAAGGAATATGCTGAAGCATTGTTTGATTCTCTCCAGTCACCGGTTCTAATATGTGATCGGGATGAGGTAATTGCAGTTGCAGGGGAATCCAAAAAAGATTACTTAAATAAAAATATAAGTTCGAAATTGACGAAGATAATAGAAAATCGTACACAGGAATTTGAAACGGAATCTACAAAAATTGAAATCATTGATGGAAATGAAGAAGAATTAGAATCTTACTGTATTAATCCAATCATTGCCAATGGAGACCCGATCGGTTGTGTGATGATATTTTCCAAAGATGAAGCCAAGCTTAGTAATGTGGAACAAAAAGCGGTTGAAACGGCCGCAGCATTTTTAGCGAAGCAGATGGAATAATGCTATGAATTAAAAGGACAAAATCAGTACAGCACTGGTTATTGTCCTTTTTATAATTTTTCGTGAGATTATTGTAGCAGAAATTCCCTATACGCCCAAACGCCCAAAAGCAGGTGCTGACCGTTCGAGTAGAGTACTTCTCAAGGACAAACCAGCGCAAATTTAATGCCAGAAGACTGTTCATGAGAAATGAAACAGACATCATACCTATTTAGAAGAAGCCCAACTCCCAGTCGTTCGAACATACCCAGTAGTATGCTATAATGAAGTAAAATTGTCGTTATCCGAAAAGGGCGTTTAACATGGTGGGAAATGAAATAAATAAGTTAGTAAAGGGAGCTTTGCTATTAACATTAGCCGGCCTTATCAGTAAAATTCTGAGCGCAGGATACCGAATTCCCCTACAGAATCTGACAGGCGATATAGGTTTTTATGTTTATCAGCAGGTGTATCCGATTCTTGGGATTGCAATGATTCTTGCCTTATATGGATTTCCGTCTGCCATAGCAAAGATACAGATCGAACTGAGGGAAAAGGGGAAAAGCCCATCCTTAAAGGGTTATTTTATCCCGATATTTTTACTGTTGCTTGCAGTAAATGGCTCTATATTTCTCTTCCTGTTTTTTAATGCACACTCTCTTGCCCTTTGGGTTGGGGATATTCAATTGACAAGTACCTATCGCTTTGCCGCATTTCCCTTTTTGTTAATTCCTTTTGTCGCATTATTAAGAGGATTTTTTCAAGGGGAATATGAAATGAAACCAACTGCTTTCTCTCAAGTTGGTGAACAATTTGTTCGGGTATTTATTATTATTTTTGCTGCTGTATATGTCGTCATCCAAAATCAGAGCTTGTATACGATTGGACAAGCTGCTGTGCTTGCCTCCGTTATCGGTTTAGTTACAGCCATTGTGATCTTAGGTCTGTTTTTCATAAAAAGAAAACCAATAACGGATGAACAACTTGAGATCCCGTGGAATTATTATCTTCGAACTCTGTTGATCCTGGGAATTATTGCTGCTTTAAATCATATGGTATTACTTGTCATTCAGTTTGCGGATGCCTTTACCTTGCTCCCCAATTTGCTGATGCATGGATTATCAAAAATGGATGCGATGGAGGCAAAAGGAGTATTTGATCGTGGACAGCCTTTGATTCAACTGGGAACAGTACTCGGGTCATCCTTTGCTTTAGCATTAATTCCTTCCATTTCAAAACAAAAATTAAAGGATAATCCAACGATGTTTTATCAATATATTCGTGGAACAATGCTGTTTAGTTTTTACTTAGCAATCGGTGCAACTGTAGGGCTAATCGTTATTTTCCCTGAGGCGAATATTTTATTATATCAAAATGACAAAGGAACGATTCATTTACAGATTCTTGTTCTCGCTATTTTTCTATGTTCCATGGCTATAACTGCTTCCTCTATTCTTCAAGGATTAGGTTATATTATGCGGACAGCAGGATTTATTTTAATTGCTTTTTTTGTAAAATGGATAGGAAATCAACTATTGGTTCCACTGTTTGGGATAACCGGGGCTAGCGTTGCAACTGTATTTAGTCTATTGCTGCTCTGCAGTGTTGTCTTCGTTGAGTTAAATAGAAAATTGCCATACCTGAATTTCTTTCAGCAAATTAACTGGTCGGCACTAATGAAAGCTACACTGGCAATGGTCATCTATCTATTACTTGTAGATTACTTTTTCTCAAACACTGTTGTCCTATCAAGGCTTTCTTTACTTCTATATGTTATCGTAATTACAATAACAGGTGGGCTTATTTACATATTTAGTTTATTGAAAGGCAGGGCCTTTACGACGCTTGAGTTAAGGATGCTGCCATTTGCTTCATTTTTCATTCGTGTTCATAAAGGGAGGAAGATAGATGAGTCATAAAATTGAAATTATCGGCTTAGGTGGCGGAGACATTGATCAATTATCACTAGGTATTTATAAAAAATTAATCAATACAAAAGATGTTGTATACACAAGAACAATAGATCATCCTGTGATTCAGTCACTAAGTCTCGAGGGTGTTAGCTTTGAATCTTTTGATAAAAATTATGAGGCTGAAGATCAATTTGCAGCCGTTTATCAAAGCATTGTTGAAATATTATTGGCAAAGGCTCGACAAGAACCGGTAATGTATACAGTACCAGGTCATCCAATGCTTGCCGAAAAAACGGTACAGCTGTTACTCGAACAAACAGAAATTGAAGTGGAAATCATAGGTGGACAGAGCTATTTGGATGATTTATTTTCATCTTTAAAAATAGATCCGATTGATGGGTTTCAGTTTGTTGATGGTACATCATTTGAACGGGGTCAGTTACATTATCAACAGCATATTGTTTTTTGTCAGGTATATGATCGTTTTATTGCTTCCAATGTAAAGTTGGCTTTATTAGAGGATCTGCCTGCAGATTATGAAATAACCGTGGTGGAAGCGGCTGGGAGTGAGCAGGAGATAATTACAAAAATGCCTTTAGAAGAGCTGGACCATACTGCAGAGATCAGTAATTTAACCAGTGTGTATATCCCGCCAGCTCCTAAGGAATTATTAAATCATACATTTATGCGGTTAAGAGAGGTTATTGCAGCATTAAGAGCTCCGAATGGCTGTCCATGGGATAAGGCGCAAACACATGAGTCATTGCGTGAATATGCAATGGAAGAGGTGTATGAATTAATGGATGCGATTGATGAGGAGGACGATGAGGGAATAATCGAGGAGCTTGGAGATATTCTCCTGCAAGTCATGCTGCATAGCCAAATTGGCGAAGATGACGGCTATTTTATGGTCGATGATGTTATCCGCTCGATTACGGATAAAATGATTCACCGTCATCCACATGTGTTTGCTGATGTGAACGTAGACACGATTGATGATGTCTATAAAAACTGGGAAGAGCTGAAGAAAGAGGAAAAAGGCGAGCAGCGTAAATCCGTACTGGATGGTGTTCCTAAACATCTTCCATCCCTGGCAACAGCATTTAAGTTGCAGAAAAAGGCAGCAAAAGTTGGCTTTGACTGGGATAACGTTTCCGAAATTTGGCAAAAGCTTGAGGAAGAACTAAGCGAAGTACAAGAAGCAATTGAACAGGGTGACAAGCCGGAAATCGAAAAGGAACTTGGTGATGTTCTATTTGTATTGGCGAATATTTCAAGGTATTATAAAATAAATCCGGAAGTGGCATTAAACTTGACAAACCAAAAATTCGTTTCGCGTTTTTCTTATATAGAAAAGCGTTTGAATGATCAAGGAAAAGATATGAACAGTACGACATTGACGGAAATGGATGATTTGTGGGATCAGGCAAAAGAAAGGGAGGGATTATCCTGCGATTAGATAAGTTTTTAAAAATATCGCGTTTAATCAAGCGTCGAACGTTAGCTAAGGAAGTTGCAGATCAAGGTAGGATTACAATTAATGGAAACCAGGCAAAAGCATCATCAACGGTTGCAAGAGGAGATGTGCTTGTTATTAAATTTGGACAGAAGCTTGTAACAATTCAGGTCAATGACCTGAGGGAAACCGTAAAAAAAGATGAAGCAGAGACACTGTATAGAGTTATTAAAGAAGAGAGAAACGAATAGTTCTAGACTCATCCCTCCTTTCATAAAGTAATAATGATAAGGAGGGCTATTAAAATGGACAACTATTATGGAACGAAGGAAAATGTGACTCGTGTACAGAATGACCACTTTGTGAAATTGAATAATAGAAAAAGTTTAGAGATTACAGGGGTTAAAGAAGTAGATAGTTTTGATAATGAAGAGTTTTTATTGGAAACATTAATGGGTTATTTGATTGTTCGTGGTCAGAATTTGCAATTGAAGAATCTTGATGTTGGGGAAGGACTTGTTACGATCAAAGGGAAGATCTATGAGCTTTCCTATGTGGACGAGCATCAGCAGGAGAAGGCTAAAGGATTCTTTAGCAAGCTGTTTAGATGACACTTAGTGTACAATTTATTACAATGATTGCCATGGTTTCAAGTGGCTTTTATTTGGGTATAATCAATGATACCTATCGACGCTTTACACCCTATTGGAAACAAAAAAGAATCTTATCCTATGTATTGGAAAGTTGTTTTTGGCTTACCCAAACATTTCTTGTATTTTATTTATTATTTCGCATAAATGGTGGGGAGCTTAGATTATATGTGTTTGCGGCCTGTTTATTAGGTTTTGCTATGTATCAGGTATTTGGCGCAGCAATTTATAAAAGAATATTAGAGCAGATTATCCTTGTTATTACAGGCATCTTTCGCTTTTTTGCAGGACTTGTACAAGCACTGATTATTACCCCGATTAAATGGATTTGTATCCTGTTTTTTACGATCGTTTTATGGATAATCAGATTAATAGGTATGATCCTTTTATTTTTACTTAAGCTCCTATTTTTCCCAATTAAATGGATAGCCCAGATCATTTATCGTATGCTTCCCAAAAATATTAAAAGAATTATTCACAAATTAGCAGGATTTTATAGTACAATGAAGAATATATGGTATAAATGGAAGAAGTATATTACGTTTAAAAGAAGGGAGTAGCTTTTGTCAATGAAGAAAAAAACGGTAACAAGATTGGATTCGAATTACATGCAGCAGTATGATACATACGTAGAAAGACAAAGGAGAAAAAAACAACGATTAATTCGTCGTCTTGTGTTATTTTCTATGGTAATAGTGATTACTATTGGTGCGATGACTGCATACCACATTAAACAGCGTGTACTTCAATCAGAGAAGGAAGAGCAATACCAGCAACTGGAAGAAGAATTGACTTCATTACAGAAGCAAGAAAGTAATCTGAAAGAAGAGATAGATTTACTAAATAATGAGGAGTACGTTTTAGAAATCGCACGTACGAACTATTTCCTGTCAAAAGAAGGAGAATTAATTTTTAAAATTCCTGAAGAAGATCCGGCATATTGACACACTTTCATATACTTAGCTATACTATAATAGTACTATATATTTAATCTTTTAAGGAGGAGCATTTTTTTTATGTCAATCGAAGTAGGCAGCAAGCTGCAGGGAAAGGTAACAGGTATCACTAATTTTGGGGCTTTTGTAGAGCTTGGAGAAGGTAAAACTGGTCTTGTTCATATTAGTGAGGTTGCCGACAACTATGTTAAAGACATTAACGAACACCTTACTGTTGGGGATGAGATAAAGGTGAAAGTAATTAATGTCGAAAAGGATGGCAAGATTGGTTTGTCCATCAAAAAAGCGAAGGATAGACCAAAACGCCCGCAAAGAGATAATCGTGAGCGTACGGAAACATTTGAGTCAAAAATGAACCGTTTTCTCAAAGATTCTGAAGACCGTTTAGCCTCTTTAAAGAAGCACACGGAATCCAGACGTGGAGGTCGAGGTGCTAAAAGAGGATAGCTACTGCTGTCTATAGACAATGCTCTATATTATAAATTCAGGAACAGATGCCAGCCTGTTGTTGAGGTATCTGTTTTCTATACCTGCCTTTTAGTTAAAAAAAGGTCTGCAAAAGTATTTCTACTCTTGCAGACCTTTTTTATTTAGCTTCGGCTTCAGAACAGTCGCCTACGCTTTTCTTTAATAGCGGCGGAGGGGATCGAACCCACGACCTCACGGGTATGAACCGTACGCTCTCGCCAGCTGAGCTACGCCGCCAAAATAAACCAACAAAAAATATCATACAATAGAGTTTGGTCTGTGTCAATAAGAGAATCTTTTGTTTCGGCAGAACATCATGCTATTCGGCAAACAATGGCATCTAATTTGCCAAACATAAAATTGAATTTATATATATATGCATATGCAAGTAGTATTTTAAAGAAACAGGACACGCTTGTTCGTGTTGAAAACCGCTTATTAATTTAGAAAGCCGTCGAACGATTTATTGGATATGCTCTGTTGTTTTGACAAAAAAAGAATGCATATTGTGGTTTACTATTTAGAAAGACGGGAGTGGTTTATATGATGGATTCAATACCAGGAAAGGAGTCTAAAGTAGTTGGAGCAAGGAGGGATAATCAAATGGACAGGCTTCGAAAACGCATGAACTTAAAAGTTAAGTCAATTTTTCTTGAAAAGGGATGGCTGTTTTATATTGTTGGATTTTTATTAGGACGAGCTGTCATTCTTTCTGTGGTTTCTCCTTTTGCTGTAGCCTTTTTGGCAACAATGTGGTTCGTACATAGGGAAAAAACAGTAAAATCAATGTTTGCCGTATTGGTCGGAGCGCTTAGTTATTCTGTAAATCATAGTATCTTTCTTGCATTAGCAATGATTGTATTCATTTTTTTAGCTGGTTTGTTCAAAAAAACAAATAATCAACAAGTTACGATACCAATATTCGTTTTTATAGCAACTGTAGCACCAAGGCTTTTTCTGTATTCGGTAAATAATCAGCTGTCCTCGTATGAATGGATGCTGCTCATTGTTGAAGGGGTATTAGGAGCTGTCCTCGTATTAATCTTTATGCAAAGTATTCCATTATTATCACCAAAAAGATATAAACCTACATTAAAAAATGAAGAAATTGTTTGCATGATAATTTTAATTGCCTCAATATTAACTGGAACAATTGGCTGGCAATTTTATGACGCTTCTGTGGAACAAGTTTTATCACGTTACTTTGTATTAATCCTTTCATTTGTGGGTGGTGCTGCGATCGGTTCAACGGTAGGTGTTGTGGTAGGATTGATTTTGTCATTGGCAAATGTAGCAAATCTATATCAAATGAGCTTGCTTGCTTTCTCAGGCTTATTAGGAGGATTACTAAAGGAAGGGAAGAAGCCTGGAGTCGCTGTTGGTCTGCTGGTTGGGACATTTTTGATTGGAATATACGGTAATGCGGCTGCTTTAGCTCCTTCCATAATCGAATCCATCATTGCAATCGCTTTCTTTGTATTAACGCCAACAAGCTGGTTTAGAAAAATTTCCCGCTATATCCCTGGTACAGAGGAACACACTAGTGAACAGGAGCAATATTTACAGAAGGTACGTAATGTCACAGCCAAACGAGTAGAACAATTTTCAAATGTATTTGAAGCATTATCAAAAAGCTTTCAGACCTCAGATGTATATGCTCAGGATGAGGGAGAAGCGAAGCGGGAAACTGATTACTTTTTAAGTCAGGTTACAGAGAAAACGTGTCAAACTTGTTTTATGAAAGATCGTTGCTGGCAGAGACAATTTGATAAAACTTATTCATTGATGGAAGAAATGAAGGATGATATTACAAATGGCCAGGAGCTAAACCGTAAAGTTGCTCGTGAATTTGAGAACCATTGTGTAAAATCGAAAAAGGTTGTTGATGCAATGAAAGAAGAAATGTCCTTTTTTGAAGCTAATCACAAATTAAAGCAGCAAGTGATGGAAAGTAAACGTTTAGTAGCAGATCAGCTGCAAGGCGTTTCCGAAGTGATGGAGGATTTTGCGAAGGAAATTTTAAAGGAAAGACAGCATCATGAACAACAGGAAATCCAAATTATACATGCATTAAAACATATGGGCATTGACTTGGAGAAATTGGATATTTACCGATTAGAAAAAGGAAATGTCGATATTGAGATGACAGCATCCTTTTATAGCTATCACGGAGAAGGTCCCAAATTAATTGCACCAGTATTATCTGATATTTTAGATGAAATGATTGTCGTTAAACAGGAAGAAATTTCACCTTTTCCAAATGGGTATTGTCATTTAGCGTTTGGTTCTGCCAAAGAATTTGTTGTAGAGACAGGGGCTGCTAATGCTGCCAAGGGAGGTGGCTTAGTTTCGGGTGATAGTTATACCACCATTGAACTTGGAGCAGGGAAATTTGCTATGGCAATTAGTGACGGAATGGGAAACGGGAAGCGTGCGAAGGAGGAGAGTGTGGAGACACTCCGGTTGTTACAGCAAATTTTACAAACTGGCATCCCTGAAAAAGTAGCGATCAAGTCGATCAATTCGATCCTCGCTTTACGATCAACGGATGAAATATTTGCAACACTTGACCTTGCAGTAATTGATTTACACAATGCTTTTGTGAGGTTTTTGAAAATCGGTTCAACACCCAGCTATATTAAACGTGGTAACAAGATGCTAAATGTGGAAGGAAGTAATTTACCGATGGGAATAATCCAAGAGTTTGATGTGGATATCGTTAGTGAGCAATTGATGTCAGAGGATATTTTGATTATGATGAGCGATGGTATTTTCGATGGGCCAAAGCATGTAGAAAATACAGATATGTGGGTAAAAAGAAAACTACGTGAAATGAGGACAGAGGATCCACAGGAAATAGCAGATCTGTTATTGGAAGAAGTGATTCGCACGAGATCTGGAGAGATTGAAGATGATATGACTGTGCTTGTTGCAAAAGTGACAAAGAATAATCCGAAATGGGCGACCGTACCTGTTTATCAAGATAAAGCCAAGGCGGCGAATTGAAACGGACTGTCCGATCCTGATTGACAAGCTGTAGCTACGGCAAGCCGGGTGCATAGTGCGAGATTTGACGATGGTGTTGAATCAAACTGACGTACCATAAATGAAACGAAATGGAATACGTACTCGACCGGACTCTAGTTGAACTCGACCGACTGAACCGCAAATAAGGCTAAATAAAATGCAAAATTGACGTAACCAAATACGAATACGACTGCATGCACAACACAAAAAAATCTTAGGAAAGGATGCGCTACAAATTCTCTCACTATTCCTGCATTCCTACGTATACTTCTTTCTATTACTGGCGATGATGGTACTGGAAGAAGTTGGGAGGTAATGGTGTGAAAAAAGGGACGTTGAAACAGATTTTACTGATAACGGATGGCTGCTCGAATAAAGGGGAGGATCCTGCTGCAACTGCAGCGCTAGCAAATCAGCAAGGAATCACTGTCAATGTAATTGGTATTTTAGATGATGATCATGCAGAAGATTCTCTAGAGCTAAAAGAGATAGAGGAAATTGCACTCTCTGGCGGCGGTGTAAGTCAATTGGTTTATAAGCAGGCGCTATCTCAGACCGTTCAAATGGTGACGAAACAAGCTATGACACAAACTTTGCAAGGTTTCGTCAATAAGGAATTAAAGCAAATTTTGGGTTCGAATCAGTCACTTGAGGATCTCAATCCTGAAAAACGTGGTGAAATTATGGAAGTGGTTGAGGATATGGGAGAAACATGCGATCTGGAAGTGCTTGTATTAGTAGATACGAGTGCAAGTATGCATGATAAGCTTCCGACGGTGAAAGAAGCTTTAATTGATCTTTCCATAAGCTTGAATGCTCGGATTGGCCGGAATCGTTTTTCGATTTTTAGTTTTCCGGGTAAGCGAAAGGATATTCAGAAGGTATTTGATTGGTCACCTAAACTAGACGAAGTATCGACAATTTTTCCCAAGCTGACAAGTGGTGGTATCACTCCTACAGGTCCTGCAATTCGTGAGGCAATGTATCAATTTGGTAAGAATTACCTAAGGAGCTTTAGAAATGAAGATGAACCAGGAATGGAAGAAGCAGGGAATTGATTTAAAACCCGGCATGCAAATCATGGGTAAATGGCATAAGAAAAGCTATCGTATTAAAGGAAAACTTGGCTCGGGTACTATTGGAGCTGTTTACTTGTGTGAATTAAATGGCAAACAGGCTGCATTAAAAATTAGTAATCAAGGAACATCAATGACGATGGAAGTCAATGTGTTAAAATCTCTCAACAAGGTCCAAGGAAACCGGCTTGGACCTTATTTATTGGACGTGGATGATTGGATATCTCCAGATGGTGCAATCTACTCCTTTTATGTGATGGAATATTTGCGTGGAGAGACGGTGGCTTCTTTTATTCATAGTCATGGCAAGGAATGGCTTGGGGTATTTATGCTGCAGTTGCTTGAGGATTTGGAGCGGCTGCATCAATCCGGTTGGGTTTTTGGAGATTTGAAAAATGAAAATCTACTTATCGTTCATTCCCCCACTAGAGTACGCTGGGTTGATGTTGGGGGAACTACGCAAATTGGCCGGGCAATAAAAGAATATACCGAATTTTATGATCGTGGCTATTGGGGGTTGGGGTCTAGAAGGGCTGAACCGAGCTATGACTTATTTGCATTTGTCATGGTATTTTTACATGTATATTATCCGAAGCATTTTGCAAAGAACACCCAACCTGAAAAGACAATTTTCAATAAGATTGATGATGTAAAAGCTTTATCCCCTTATAGAAATTTATTAAAAAAAGCTATACTAGGAAAGTATCAGTCTAGTTTTCAAATGAAACAAGAACTAATCAATTTACTAAATCATGTACAACATCAGAAGCGATCATCAAGAAGGACAAAAAGAAAAAATACTGCTCCCTTTATGGTAGAAGCAGGAGGAATAACAATACTAGCAGTAAGTTATTACCTTTTTTCTCTACTTTTATAAGGAAAGTAGTTATAATAGGAGTGAAACCTCTATCGCTGAAATTGTTAAGTTGAGGATGGGATCAGATGAAAAGTATTGTTAAAGCATTTATGAAAAAACACCATTTATTAACAAAAAATACGACAGTTCTAATCGGTGTCTCTGGTGGACCGGATTCGATGGCCCTTATGCATTTCCTCCACTCCATCCGTAATGAGTGGAACTTAAATCTTATTGCTCTTTCTGTAGATCATCAATTAAGGGGGGAAGAATCGATAGCTGATCTGCATTATGTACAAGCGACTTGCGAGCGCTGGGGGATAAAGTTTAGAGGTACTTCTATAGATGTTCTTGCATATAAACAAAATAAGCAGATAAGTACAGAACTTGCTGCTAGAGAACTCCGCTACCAATTTTTTTCAGAACAAATGGAGGAATTCCAAGCAGACTATTTGGCACTCGGTCACCACGGGGATGATCAGATTGAAACAATGCTGATGAGTCTGGTGCGCTCAGCTAGTTCCAGTGTATTATCAGGTATACCTGTGAAACGCACATTTTCTACCGGAACGATTATTCGTCCGTTTTTATCTGTTACTAAACAGAGTATAGAGATGTATTGTCAGCGTAATAAAATCAATCCAAGAATTGATTCTTCAAATAATAGAACAGAATACACCAGGAACTTTTTCAGGAAAAAAATAATTCCGTTAATAAAAGAGAGAAATAATAATATACATACAACAATACAACATATGAGTGAAACGATTCACGAGGATGAACAATTTTTACAGAGTGAAACGCTAACTATGTTTCATAATATCATTGAAATTGATGATAAAAAAAAAATTGCAGCATTTCAAATTGATGTGTTTAAAACATATGCATATGCTTTACAAAGACGAGCCTTTCATCTAATATTGAACTATCTGTATGATGAATTACCAAGAGATCTATCTTACGTTCATGAAGAGCAGTTTTTTGCAATGCTGCAAACAGATAAAGGTAATGTCCAAATTGATTTTCCACATCATTTAAAATTGGAGAGGTCTTATAATAAGCTGATGTTTTACTTCCCTAATCTTCAGCCTCCAAATCCCTTTTATCACGTAACATTGGATATTCCTGGGACATTAACATTGCCGGATGGTTCATCGGTTACAGCCGATATTGTGAATCATGTTCATGAGCAGGATCGTTTTTCTTATTTTTGTAATACAGATCGTATTGCTTTACCATTACATATTAGAACCCGTCGATCAGGGGACAGAATGAGCTGGAAGGGTCTGGAAGGCAGCAAAAAGATAAAAGATATTTTTATTGATGCTAAAATTCCTAAAAAAGACAGAGATAATTGGCCGATTTTGGTCGATAATAATGGGGAAATTCTGTGGCTTATCGGATTAAAAAAAGGACAGCCTCAAAACCACTCCCAAAATACAACCTATATTCAACTGTTTTATACGGAGAATAACGGTTAACTTTGTAAGAGATGATTATTTCATGGCACGATGTAGGAGGAACAATTATGCATAATGATATTAAGCAAGTATTAATATCAGAGGAAAAAATAAGGAATAAATGCAAGGAAATTGGTAAACAACTGACAAAAGAATATGCAGGAAAATTTCCATTAGCAGTTGGCGTCCTGAAGGGTGCAATGCCTTTTATGTCAGATGTACTGCGCTATATGGAAGTATATTTGGAAATGGATTTTATGGATGTGTCAAGCTACGGTAGCGAAATGCGTTCCTCCGGTGAAGTGAAAATAGTGAAGGATCTGGATGCGAAAGTAGAAGGTCGGGATTTGCTAATTATCGAGGATATTATTGACAGTGGCTTAACACTAAGTTATCTTGTTGATTTATTTAAATATCGTAAAGCTAAGTCCATCAAAATTGTTACATTGCTTGATAAGCCAACAGGAAGAACGGCCGCTATTAAAGCAGACTTGATTGGATTTGAAGTTCCAGATGCGTTTGTAGTAGGGTATGGACTGGATTATGCAGAGAAATACCGTAATTTACCATATATTGGTGTGCTAAAACCGGAAATTTATGGTGGAGAAGAAGAATAGGCATTAATAAATGAATATGAGGTTGTTTATGAAGTGTATGACTGTGTGAAAATAATTCTATATAAGAGGATAAAATAGTTGTAATGAAACTTTTTCATATGATACGATGTAATATAGTTTTTCCCCGTATTGGGAGGAGGTAGGCAATGAACCGGATATTTCGGAATGTGTTCTTCTGGGTACTCATTTTTCTCGTCGTTGTCGGCGTAATAGGAGTATTTAATGGACAAAATGAAGAACAACAGCAATTTAATGTACAGGAATTTACAGATGCTTTAAATAATGGTGAAATCGAAGAAATGACGATGCAGCCAGCACATGGAATTATGCGCTTTACTGGGACGCTGACAGAAGGCGATAAGCAATTTGTCGCACAGGTTCCTGATAATACAGATATAATAGCAACAATTACAGATCAGGCAACTGAGCAAAGTGTGTTAAAGGTAGCGCAGGAAGAACAGCCTAGTGCGTTTGTAGCTTTCTTAACAGGGATTGTTCCCTTTTTACTGATTGGACTATTTTTCTTATTTATTCTTAGCCAGGCTCAAGGTGGCGGCGGCGGTGGCCGTGTCATGAACTTTGGTAAGAGCAAGGCAAAAATGTATACAGAGGAAAAGGAAAAGGTTCGTTTTACAGATGTAGCAGGTGCGGACGAGGAAAAGCAGGAACTTGTTGAAGTTGTTGACTTTTTGAAAGACCCTCGTAAATTCTCTGCTGTCGGTGCGCGTATTCCAAAAGGGGTACTTTTAGTAGGACCTCCAGGGACAGGTAAAACCTTACTTGCACGTGCAGTTGCAGGTGAGGCAGGAACACCATTTTTCTCGATCAGTGGGTCTGATTTTGTTGAGATGTTTGTTGGTGTAGGTGCTTCGCGTGTACGTGATTTATTTGAAAATGCTAAGAAAAACGCTCCATGTATTATATTTATAGATGAAATTGATGCGGTTGGGCGTCAGCGTGGTGCAGGACTTGGTGGCGGCCATGATGAACGTGAACAAACGTTAAACCAGCTACTTGTTGAAATGGATGGTTTTGGAGCAAATGAGGGAATTATTCTGATTGCTGCAACAAACCGTGCAGATATTCTTGACCCAGCACTGCTCCGTCCGGGACGTTTTGACCGTCAGATTATGGTGGATCGACCTGATGTGAAAGGTCGTGAAGAAGTTCTGAAAGTCCATGTTAGAAACAAGCCATTAGACGAAACAGTTGATTTAAAAGTTATTGCAATGCGTACGCCTGGATTTTCAGGTGCTGATTTAGAGAACTTACTAAACGAGGCAGCATTAGTTGCTGCTCGAGATGATCGTAAAAAAATTAGTATGTTAGATATTGATGAAGCTACAGACCGAGTTATAGCAGGTGTTGCGAAGAAAAGCAGGGTTATTTCCAAAAAAGAACGAAATATTGTTGCATATCATGAAAGTGGACACACTATTATCGGAATGGTGTTAGATGATGCCGATATGGTACATAAAGTTACAATTGTACCACGTGGTCAAGCTGGTGGTTATGCAGTGATGCTCCCAAGAGAAGACCGTTACTTTATGACAAAACCTGAATTATTTGACAAAATCACCGGTCTATTAGGTGGTCGAGTTGCGGAAGAGATTATTTTCGGTGAAGTAAGTACTGGTGCTCATAATGACTTCCAGCGCGCAACAGGAATTGCACGTAAAATGATTACAGAGTATGGTATGAGTGATAAGATTGGTCCACTTCAATTTACGAATGGCAGTGGCGGCGATGTTTTCCTAGGCCGTGATATTGGAAATGAACAAAATTATAGTGATGCAATTGCCCATGATATTGATCAGGAAATGCAGAATTTTATTAATCATTGTTATGACCGTGCGAAAACGATTCTTACGGAAAATAAAGATAAGTTGGAAATCGTTGCGAAAACGCTTCTTGAAGTGGAAACGTTAGATGCAAAACAAATAAAGTCATTGTTTGAAGATGGAGTACTTCCAGAACCTGAAGAAGATGAATCCAATGTTAAAGTGAATATTAACTCAAAGGATGAAGAAGCAAAACCGGATTCCTATGAAGAAGCAAAGGAGAAAGAGGAAAAAGAAAAATCTGATGAGAAAAGTTACATTGATGATCCAATCATGTCAGATAATACACCTCCTTCAGAGGATAACAAAAAAGAATAATTAATCAAGCAGTCACCTGACTTTAGGTGGCTGCTTTTATTTTCGCTTAGGAAACTATCACTGTATGTATAATGTGGAGACAAAAAACTAGAAGTGGAGAGATAACCACCTTTGATTCGATTATCTCTTAACTTTCACTCAGTTTCTCTCAACTTTCTTCCTTTATGTCTCAAGTTGACCGGTATATCTCCCAACCTCCGGCAAAACTCGTATCATATGCCTAATCACACCATAGAAAATTCATTTACAATAGAAATAGATTACAAGAAGGAACATGAAGAACTATTTTGCAGGACAAGAGAGTCTACGTAAGCGAAACATTTTTTGAAAGCCTTGCTATATCTCACAGCACTAAATTATAGAAATCACTCTTTTTTATTAAAATCCAAAGTATGGTATATTAAAAAAATAGAAACGATAGGAAGGTCGGTAAACAAAATGTTATTTGTTCTGGATGTGGGTAATACAAATACCGTTCTTGGAGTATTTGATAAAGATCAATTAAAACACGAGTGGCGAATAAAAACAGATCGATATAAAACAGAAGATGAATTCGGTATGTTAATAAAGTCATTGTTCGATCATAAAGGAGTTGCTTTTTCCGATATACAAGGTGTAATTATATCATCTGTAGTTCCTCCAATCATGTTCGCCCTTGAAAAAATGAGCAAGGACTATTTTCAATTGGAACCATTAATCATCGGGAAGGAAACTGTTCGATCCTTTTTAAAAATGTGTTATCCCAACCCGCAGGAAATTGGGGCAGATCGAATTGTTAATGCGGTAGGTGCAATTAATCAATATGGTGCCCCACTTATTATTATTGACTTTGGTACAGCAACAACTTTTTGTTATGTAAATGACGATGAGGAATATCAAGGAGGAATAATATCTCCAGGAATTAATATTTCAATGGAAGCATTATACAGCAAAGCCTCAAAATTACCCAAAATAGAAATTCAATCACCAAGTCAGGTAATTGGTTCTTCAACAGTCGAGGCCATGCAATCCGGTGTGTTTTATGGATATGTTGGACAAGTAGATGGTATAGTAAATCGTATAAAAGAGGAAATGAATATAAAGCCAACCGTTATTGCAACTGGTGGTCTAGCATCTTTAATTGCTGGTGAGTCAGCAACGATTGAGCATGTAGATCCACATTTAACATTAAAAGGATTGTATCTAATTTATCAAAAGAATAATTGACTTGAACAAATACTTTTCTATATCTTTATAAAGGAGAAACAACATGAAGGATTACTTAGTGAAAGCAACGATTTATCAGGGAATGGTTCGTGCATATGCAACTGTTACAACAAAAACGATAGAAGAAGCGCAAAGAAGGCAGGATACGTGGGCAACTGCCTCAGCTGCTTTAGGCAGGGCAATTACCATTACTGCAATGATGGGGGCAATGAATAAGGGTGATGATTCCATTACTGTAAAAGTAGAAGGCAATGGGCCAATAGGAGCTATTGTAACTGATGGTAATGCGAAAGGGCATGTCCGTGGATATGTGGCAAACGCCCATGTGGATTTTGATTTGAACAAAAATGGCAAATTAGATGTTGCCCGTGCAGTTGGAACGGAAGGGAACATAACGGTTATAAAGGATATGGGCTTAAAAGAATATTTCACTGGAGAGGTTCCGATTATTTCTGGGGAGCTTAGTGAAGATTTCACCTATTACTTCGCTACATCTGAGCAGATTCCTTCTGCTGTAGGTGCCGGTGTTTTGGTGAATCCTGATCAAACCATACTTGCTGCTGGTGGATTTATCGTACAGGTTATGCCCGGTGCAGATGAGGAGATAATAACACAACTAGAAGAACAAATTCAGTCCTTTCCGGCTATATCCAGTCTTATCCAGGAGGGCAATTCACCTGAGCAAATTCTTGAGCGCCTATTTGCGGAAGAAGAAATAAAGTTCCATGAGCAATTACCAATCGAATTCCGTTGTAAATGCTCCAAAGAACGGATTGCAAATGCAATAACCGGATTGGGTAATGAAGAAATTCAAAGTATGATTGTTGAAGATCACGGAGCAGAAGCAAGCTGTCATTTCTGTAATGAATTATACCACTTTACAGAAGAGGAGCTTGAAGAATTAAAACAGTAGAACTATGATCACTAAAAGAATGTACGATAAGAAATGGAAGGAAGTAATCTATGTCCAAAAAATTACTACTGGGAATTATCGTTGTACTTCTCATTACAAATATTGCATCATTATTGTTTTGGAACAATGAAGAAACTGTAGGAATTAATGATGGAGCTGAGGAAAAGAAAATAAATAGTAAAGAACCGGTAGCCTCTATTGGGAATGAAGACATATCCTATGAGGAATGGATGCAGGCACTTAGAAGCATGCATGGTGAAAAGCAACTGAAAATAATGATCGACCGTGCTGTTGTAAGGCAATTGGCAGAGGAAAATAATATAGAGGTACATGAGAAGGTAATGGAGCGGGAAATAGCGCTTCTGACTTCGATGCAAGGCGTTATGACAGCAGAGGAATTTGCTAAAAAGCAAGAAAATTGGCGAGAAGAAGTTAACTATCGCTATCAACTGGAACAACTTTTAACAATGGATACAGAGATCCCTGAAGAAAAGCTAAGAACCTATTATGATGAATATAAAAATCAATATAACTTTACTGCTTCCATGCAGCTTTCCCATATTATTGTGCAAGACTTTGATACTGCTGAAAAGGTTATCAGTGAACTTAAGAGTGGAGCTTCCTTTGAATTGCTTGCACAGGAATATTCGCTTGATGAAGAATCGAAAAAAGACGGTGGATACCTTGGTTTCATTACGACTTCAAGTCAATTTTTCCCGAATGGCTATGAAGAGGTGGCCTTAGCAATGGAGGAAGATTCTTATAGTGAAGCCTTTGCGGCAGATAATGGCATTGCAATTATTTATCTTCATCGCAAACTACCGTCGATTGAATTTACATATGATGAGATTAAAGACTATGTTAAAAGTGAATTGGCATTGCATGAAAAAGATCAGTCCCTATCAGCGAGCCCTTTATGGGAGGATTTGGACATTGAATGGTTATACGATCAATAATAAAATGATTCTCAGAAATACGCCTATTTCCTATCTTTTTAGTTGACATTAGTGGAATAAAAACGTACATTATAACTAAATCATACAAAATAACTAGGAATTAGGAGGTAGTTGTTATGAGAGTTGCAGATAATATTGCTGGTTTAATTGGTGAAACACCTATCGTTAAATTAAATCATTTTACAGATGAAAATAGTGCAGACATTTATTTGAAATTAGAATTTATGAATCCAGGAAGTTCTGTAAAAGATCGTATTGCATTATCAATGATTGAAGCCGCAGAAAAAAGTGGAGATTTAAAAAAAGCAGATACCATTATCGAGCCGACAAGTGGAAACACTGGAATTGGTTTAGCAATGGTTGCAGCTGCAAAGGGTTATAAAGCTGTTTTAGTTATGCCAGATACAATGAGTAAAGAACGTCGTAATTTACTTCGTGCCTATGGTGCTGAATTAATTTTAACTCCAGGTGCAGATGGTATGAAGGGTGCTATAGCAAAAGCCGAAGAACTAAAAGAAGCAAAAGGCTACTTTATGCCACAGCAATTTAACAATGAAGCAAATCCAGAAGTACACGCACGTACAACGGGAAATGAAATTGTTGAACAAATGAGTAATGGTTTAGACGCATTTGTTTCTGGTATTGGAACAGGCGGAACAATTACAGGTGCCGGAAAGGTGTTAAAAGATCATTTTGATGGGATAAAGGTATATGCTGTAGAACCTGAAGACTCCGCAATTCTTTCGGGAGGATCACCGGGTCCGCATAAGATTCAGGGACTTGGGGCAGGATTTGTGCCTAAAATTTTAAACACAGACATTTATGATGAAGTAATTCGAGTGTCCAATGAAGAATCATTTGAAACATCAAGAAAAGTTGCAACAACAAATGGTATTCTTGGCGGAATCTCAGCAGGTGCAGCAGTTGCAGCTGCAGTAAAGGTGGCTAAGCAATTGGGTAAAGGTAAAAGGGTTCTTGCTGTTTTACCTGATAATGGTGAACGTTATTTATCAACACCGCTTTATCAGTTTGAAGAAGCTAATGAATAAGATAGTTCAAAAGGATTGGTATCTGAAATAATTAGATGCCAGTCTTTTTTTTATGTGGTACCATAATGAAAGAATATATTTAGTGAAAGAAGGCTACTAAATGATTTTAAAAACAACCACAAAAACGTTTAATTTATTGGAATATACACATATAATGGGTATTTTAAATGTAACTCCGGATTCCTTTTCGGATGGAGGAAGCTATACAACAATTGAACAAGCTGTTGAACAAGCTATAGAAATGGAACTCCTTGGTGCAGATATTATTGATATTGGTGGAGAATCGACAAGACCTGATCATGATCCCGTGCCTGAAGAAGAAGAGATTGCCCGCGTGGTACCAATGATCAAAGCCGTGAAGGAAAAAATAAATATACCGATTTCCATTGATACATACAAAGCACAAACAGCAAGACAAGCCATTGAAGCGGGTGCAGAAATCATTAATGATGTATGGGGAGCAAAGAAAGAGCCTGAGATTGCCGAGGTCGCAGCAGATTTTAATGTCCCAATCGTTCTAATGCATAACCGAAATAATATGAATTATACTTCTATTATTGATGACATGAAAAAAGATTTACAGGAAAGCATTGAAATTGCAAGGAATGCAGGTGTTTCATCAGATAAAATTATCCTTGACCCTGGTATTGGTTTTGCCAAAACGGCTGAAGATAATTTAGTTGTTATGAATAACTTGGAAAAATTTAAAGATATGGGTTACCCGATATTACTAGCTACTTCACGAAAAAGGTTTATTGGTGGCGTTTTAGATCTCCCGCCGAAAGACCGTGACATTGGTACTGGTGCCACCACCTGTTTAGGTATTACAAAAGGTGCTCAGATTGTTCGTGTTCATAATGTAAAAGTAAATAAGGAACTTACGCAAATGATGGATGCAATGCTTGCTGCAGGAGGAGGGCATAGGGTTGGATAAAATAGTACTGAATAACATGCAGTTCTATGGTTTTCATGGTTTATTACCAGAAGAAAACAAGTTAGGACAGCGTTTTAATGTAGATGTGGAACTTTTTGCTGATTTAAAGAAACCTGGTGAGACCGATGATATGAATGATTCTATTCACTATGGACAGGTTTATGAAATAGTACAGGAGATTGTTGAAGGCAAAGCTAAAAATCTAATTGAAGCTGTAGCAGAAAGTATTGCTAAAAGTCTCTTGGCATCCTTTGAATTACTAAATGCATGTACAGTAAAAGTAATCAAACCAGATCCACCTATCCCAGGACATTACCAATCAGTAGCTGTAGAAATATACAGGGAGAAATCTGCATGAATAAGGCCTTTGTAGCGTTAGGAACTAATATTGAACCAAGAGTAGCGTATTTAAACAGTGCAATAGATTTACTGAATAAAAATAAGGGGATAGTGATTCAAAATAAATCTTCTATCTATGAAACAGCACCAGTTGGATACACGGATCAATCAGACTTTTTAAATATGGTTGTTGAACTAGACACACTTCTTTCTTCGGTTGAATTATTGGATGCTTGCCAGAAAATAGAGAAGCATTTAGGGAGAAAGCGGGAAATTCGATTTGGCCCAAGAACAATTGATCTTGACATTTTAGTGTATAATCATGAAAATAGTAAAACGGAGCGATTAATTATTCCTCATCCAAGAATGCATGAACGGGCATTTGTACTGATCCCGTTGAATGAAATTGCTCCTAACTTAACTATCCCTACAAAGCAAAAGCTTGTTGTAGAACTTCTAAATGAACTTCCAGAGTCAGACATAAAGGATGTAAAGAAATGGACGAAAAGCGGGTTGGCAGAAGGATAAAAGCATTTCGAAAATTAAAGGGCTATACGCAGCTTGAATTTGCTAAGGAATTGGGTGTTCCCATAGCTGTTCTCGGTGATGTGGAAAGAGGAACAAAACAAGCAACTGCGGAGCTATTAGATCAGATTGCTAGTTCTTTAGCTGTATCCAAGGATGAATTAACTCTAAGAAACAGAGGAGGAAATAGAGATGTTTAAGATAGGTGATAGTTGCGATTATGGAAATGCATAAACATGCTTCGTGGTATTTAAAAGGGCTTAAAAGGGAATGAACCTGTAAGAAAAAGGATTAATCATGCTGAAACCCTTGAACAATTAGTAGATATTCTGTATAGCTATACAACGGAATTAGAAGTACAAATTGCAGCTTCCTAACCTTAATGCTATAAGAGGAAATCTGCCAGTGATTTACTAGCGGATTTTTCCACTTGCTAGTTTGAAAAGGTAATAAACATGAAAAAAGTCCTTTTTTTCGATATACTTACATATAACAAATAACTGGAGTGATTATGGTGTCAGAAGAATTAAATGAACAGGTGCGCGTTCGTCGCGATAAATTAAATGCATACAGAGAGCAGGGTTTTGATCCATTTGGTGGAAAATTTAATCGTACTCATTTAGCAGTAGATTTAATTGGATTGTATAATCAATTTTCCAAAGAAGAATTAGAACAAAAAGGTGATCAGGTTACCATAGCAGGTCGATTGATGACAAAACGCGGAAAAGGAAAAGCGGGTTTTGCACACATTCAGGATTTAAGTGGGCAAATACAATTATATGTACGTAAAGATTCGATTGGTGAAGAAGCATATGAAATTTTCAAAACGTTGGATCTGGGCGATATTGTTGGTGTTACTGGGGTAATGTTCAAAACAAATGTGGGAGAACTGTCTGTTAAAGCAACGGAATTACAATTGCTAACAAAATCACTACGACCGTTACCTGAAAAGTACCATGGTTTAAAAGATGTGGAACAGCGCTATCGTCAGCGTTATTTAGATTTGATTACAAACATGGATAGCAGAGAAACATTCGTACTGCGAAGCAAAATCATTCAATCAATGCGAAGTTATTTGAATGGACAAGGGTTTTTAGAAGTGGAAACACCAATGATGCACGGGATCCCTGGTGGTGCTTCGGCTCGGCCGTTCTTGACACATCATAATGCATTGGATATCCCGTTATATATGCGAATCGCTATTGAGCTTCATTTAAAACGTCTAATTGTAGGTGGAATGGAAAAGGTTTATGAAATTGGACGTGTATTCCGTAATGAAGGGGTATCTACAAGACATAATCCGGAATTTACAATGATTGAATTGTACGAAGCCTATGCAGATTACCATGATATTATGGCTTTAACGGAAAAGCTCGTTGCCTATATCGCAAAAGAAGTTTTAGGGAAAACAAAGGTTACGTATGGTGATTATGAAGTTGATTTAGAACCAGAATGGAAAAGAATCCATATGGTTGATGCAATTAAAGAAAAAACTGGTGCCGACTTCTGGAATCAGATGAGTGATGAAGAGGCTCGTGGTTTAGCTAAAAAGCATGGGATTGAAATTAAAGATACAATGACTTTTGGACATGTAGTAAATGAGTTTTTTGAACAAAAAGTGGAGGAAACATTAATTCAACCTACGTTTATATATGGACATCCAGTGGAGATTTCCCCGTTGGCGAAAAAGAATAAAGAAGATAAACGTTTTACAGATCGATTTGAACTATTTATTGTAGGACGTGAACATGCAAATGCGTTTAGTGAATTAAATGATCCTATTGATCAACGTGAGCGATTTGAAGCACAAGTAAAGGAAAGAGATCAGGGAAATGATGAAGCGCATTTAATGGATGAAGATTTCTTAGAAGCATTAGAATACGGAATGCCGCCAACAGGTGGACTAGGAATTGGTATTGACCGACTTGTAATGCTGTTAACAAATGCCCCATCTATTCGTGATGTACTACTATTCCCGCAAATGCGTAATAAATAAGTATAGGGAAAGAACAACTTATACAGTGAGATTCTTCTAAAATCTTTCCTTGTGAGTTGTTTTTTAGTTTTATATTTATAATTAAGGGTATTATATAAATGTCCGAGAATGGTGATTGACTAAAGTTGGTGCTGCTTGTGGTACCTCCTTTTTTTATCAAGAGAAATTACCTAAATAATATGAATAATAATTTCCAGTTATTTCTTTTTAAAATAGGCTTGATTTACTCAAACAATCATGGTAAATTTAATATCGTTGCTTAAACAAACAAGCAGCAAAAACAAAAAGTGATAAAAAGATTTAAAATAACATAAAAAGTTGTTGACATTAACAAGTCAGCGTGTTATATTAATAAAGTCGCTGATTTGAGAGCGACATGATAATTTGCTCCTTGAAAACTGAACAAAACAACCAGTATGTAACGGATGTCAGAGGTAAGAAATTAGAAGTCAGATTTATATAATCTGGGTGAAGACGAACTACCCTGGAATTCATTTTTAAAGCTAAGACAAAAACTATTATAACCCATGCGGGGCAAGGTTTCATCTGTTTTTTTGTTCTCTGGGGTGAATTTTGACAGATCATCTAATTTCACTCTAAAAACACCAATATATCGCTCTTTATTGGGGGAAAATAAATTTGCCTTGTCCTTAACACCTTGGGACACTTGCACTTTGAGACTTCGCAATTAGCTCAATTTTTTTAAAACTTATCTTGTTAAGATCCAATTATTTTCGATTTAATTTTATCGGTACCTACTCTTATCCACAGCACTTTGTTTAAAGAAATTCGACATTTTTTTCTATCCACAACAAATATCGACAAGATAATCACAAAATATAGTAGTGTGGATATTTTTTATCTACAAGCCATGGAAATTGTGGATAAACATCGAAAAACCATTGCACACTTGCCTTTTATCTGCTATTATATTTGTGTTTAACTCTGAAAATAATTAATTTGAATATAAACTTATTAACAATCTGTTGATAAGTTGTGGATAGTTATTTCCACTATCGTTTATAAACTTATCAACAGATTTGTGGATAACGTAGATAACCTCATCAATATGTTATCATTATAATATATTCCTATCCACAACAGACAAATCTTTAAACATTTGGTTACTTACTGATTTTTTAT